>JAHEDC010000024.1 GCA_024641425.1 Verrucomicrobiales bacterium
GACATTCGAGAGAGTCAGGTGGCGGTAAGGGTGGGATGTCTCCCACTCCGTAAGTCGTAAGATTTCGTCCTGGGCCGGTTTCATCGCCCGTAGCTTGGAGGCACTCCCGGAGATTCGCCCCGGCGCCAACGGCCACGCCACCATTCCGTATCGTCTCGATCAATGTCCGCTCCCCGGCAAGACCGGCTCCGTCGACTTGGCGTCCCATGGCCCGGTCCCGCTGACGTTTCCCGCACCCGTTGCTGGTGCCGGCGATCGGCGGAAGGCCTGCGCTCTTCTCGTCCGGTAGGCACCCGCATCGGGCCGAAGGCAATTCCGGCGCCGAACCACGAAACCCCACTTCGCGCGGGCGTTGATGCCGAGCTATCGGCGGAGGCGCAGGAACATCCCACCCACGGCGATCCCTATCAGTCCAAGGGCGGACGGCTCCGGGATCACGCTGTATTGAACATTGGAGAAGACAGCCTGATCGACACTGGATCCTCCACCGAACAACAGACCTACCGAGTTGTAAGTGAACAGCGAGGTCGTAATGTCATTCGCCGTATAGGTTTGATCGAGGCCACCTCCTCCGCCGGAGAAGCTCGAGACGATATCGATCGTGGTGAGGCTATCGCGGGTGATCGACATACTGAATGTCAGCGCCACCGCGGAATCCTTGTTCAGCGTCCCCGTGGTCGAGGTGGTCGCGCTAAGATTGACCGCATTCGCGGCCGAACTGATAAACGCTCCGTTGGTGCGAGCCTGGAACAGGTTCGTGCCAGTCTGATGCAGCCAACCGCCCGTCCAGTTGTTGCCGTCATTCGCCGCGAATTGACCGCCGTCGTTGAAGATACCATGGCGATAGTCGCTGTCGGCACCAGCCCCCCCGGTGAGGACATAGCTTCCACTCACCGTGAGCGTCTGCCCCACCGCGAGCGTCACCGATTCCGGCATAATCGTCGTGCCGAAATACCCCGCGATCCACGACCCCTGCGCGCTCGCATTCGTGCCGTCGCCGAACGTAGGACCGTCGGTGTTGCCGCCGGCGCTGAGGCTCGGATGCCCGACCGCGGGATTGAGGTCTTTCCAGTTCGCGATCGTGGCCGCGTTGGCAAAAGGGGCGAGCGCGAGAAACCCGAGAAAGGCAGGCACGTGGTGGAAGTGAGGCTTGGTTTGCATAAATCCGCTGTTCTAAGGTGTTTAGTTTAGGGAAAAGGGAGGCGGCCTGTCAAGGATTGGTGGGAGGGTTCTCTTTCACGACAAAGAACTGCTCCGGAGTGTCGAGCGGGATTCCATAGAAATTGAAGTCGATCGGGAAGGTCGTGGTGTCAGAACCCGTCTCGCCCGGCACCGAATCATCCACGTCCGTGCGGTTTTCCACTGGCGTGGAGAGATCGGCGCTCCGATAGATCGTATAGGTCTTATTCTCATCGGAAGTAAAGGAGATGGTGACGATGACGTTGGCAGGATCAATCGACTCCTCACGGACGATGCGGGTGATCTCGAGCTCCGTAGGATCCGGCGTGACCGTGTATTGCACGGCAGAGAACACCACCTGGTCCACACTTGAACCCCCGCCGAACAGCAGGCCCACAGCCGTGTAGGTGAACAGCGAGGTGGCGACATCATTTGCGGAATAGACCTGATCGAGGCCCCCTCCTCCGCCGGTGAAGCTCGAAACAATATCGACCGTGGTCGGGCTATCGCGGGTGATCGACATGCTGAAGGTCAGCGCGGTCGCGGAATCCTTGATGAGCGTCCCCGTGCTCGATTTGGTCGTAGCAAGGGCAACGGCGTCCGCCGCGCTACTGATAAAGGGCCCGTTGGTGCGACCCTGGAACAGGTTCGTTCCTGACTGGTGGAGCCAACCGCCCGTCCAAAGGCTGCCGTCGTTCGCCGCGAATTGCCCCCCGTCGTTGAAGATGCCGTGGCGGTAATCACTGTCAGCACCAGCGCCTCCCGTAAGGACATAGCTTCCACTCACCGTGAGTGTCTGCCCCACCGCAAGCGTCACCGATTCCGGCGAAGCCGCCGTGCCGAAACGGCCTGCGATCCAAGACGCCTGCGCGCTGGCATTGGTACCGTTGCCGAAGGTCGGACCGTCGGTGTCACCGCCGGCGCTGAGGCTGGGGTGTCCGGCCGCGGGGTTGAAGTCCTTCCAGTTGGCGACCTGGCCCGCGGCGGCAACTGCGTTCACGGCGAGGGTGATGAAGAGCGATAACGGGAGGTGCTTCATGGGGGTTTGTGAAAGAATGATTTTGCGTCTTTAGTTATAATCGGCCGTGGTTGGAGGGCAAGACCAATCTCTTGCCCTGCGTCACCGCATCACCTAGTTTCTCGGTGATGCCGTTCAAATTCCTCCTTCCCGCTCCCCTTGCCTCCCTCCTGCTCCTGGCGGGCGGCAGCTTGCGCGCCGCCGAGGTCGACGTGCTGCTTGTCGCCGGGCAGAGCAATGCCGCGGGCAGGGCTCCTGCGGCGGGGCTCCCGGTCGATCCCGCGGACATGGGCGTCGAGTATTACTACACGACCTACCGCAGCGATGGCACCGCGTTTTCCTCGGGCGGGGCGTTTGTTCCGCTGGCAGCGGTTGACGCGACCTTCGGCCCCGAGTTCGGACTCGCCCGCACCCTGAAAATAAATCATGCGGTCACCCAACTCGCCATCATCAAGCGCGCCCGCGGTGGCACCAACCTTTTCAGCGACTGGGCTTCCGGCGGCTCGATGTACGCCCCGTTCATCGCCGACTGCCGCACCGCACTGAATCTGATCACCGCGCGTGGCGACACCTTCAGGCTCCTCGGCCTCGCCTGGCATCAGGGCGAGGCCGACGGGGCGGCGGGCCGCAGCACAGCGCAATACCAGGCAGACTTGCATGCCTTCATCGCCAATGTTCGCCAGGATCTGCACGCCTTTTTTCCGGATGCCGGGTTCGAAGATCTCAAGGTGGCGGTCGGTGAAGTCTTCAGCGCGCCGGCGATCAGCCCTGCGCAGCAGGCGGTCGGCGCCGTCGATGGAGGCGCCCGCTTCGTCCCCACCGATGAT
Organism: Verrucomicrobiales bacterium; assembly: GCA_024641425.1. Lineage (GTDB taxonomy): Bacteria > Verrucomicrobiota > Verrucomicrobiia > Verrucomicrobiales > DEV007 > JAHEDC01. The sequence goes on from JAHEDC010000024.1 coordinate 3,025, forward strand.
CTCAACCTGTTCGACGGCTTGCACTTTGACGCTCCCGGCCAGTTGGCGATGGGGCAGCGCCTGGCTGACGCCCTCATCGCCCTGCGCGACGGCACCGGCGGGGAGGGCGGAGTGATTTCGACAACCACCGTTCTGGACGGCCCCTGGTTCACGGGCTCTGCGCCGAGCACTCCGGGGGTGCCGAGCCTCTCCAGCCGCGACAGCGCGACTTTCACCTGGGGCTCCGGAACCGCAGGCGGCGGCAGCTCGGCACTGCGCGGGATGCTCTGGAGCTACTTCCCGGCACAGGCGCTGGCTGCGGACGGCGATTCGATCACCCTCCGGTTCTCGGCGACCTACCACGACTACGGCGCCACACCGGCTGGCGACAACGGGTTTCGCTTTGGCCTCTACCAGTCCAACGGCTCCAGACTGGAAGCGGATATTTCCAACAACAACACCGATCCCGCGTTCGAGCCGTCGCGCGGCTACTGCGCGATGTGGACACCCGTCGCGGGCGGAACGTCCGGCCTCTACGCGCGCGGAGCCGACCGCGACAACCCGCTCTCCACCAGCAACAACACCGCGATCACCAGCATCGCGCGCGGTTCGCTTACGTCCTCGACCGGCACCGCTTACCCGGCCGAGCTTACCATCACGCGGGAATCCGCAGCCCTCATCCGCGTGATGAGCCGTTACAACGGGCAATTGCTGGATGCCACGACGTCCCTGCTTCCGGCGAACACCTTCGACTCCGTCTTCATCCTCAACAGCAGCCAAGTCGGTGGAGTGAACAGCCTCCAGCTCACCGGACTCGAGGTCGAACGTTCTACCGCAGGCGCGACGCTCCCCGCCTTGCCGACGGCGCGCATCAGCGAGATCTTCCACGATGGCGCGACGCCCTTCGTCGAGCTGATCAACACCGGGAGCGTCGCGATCGACCTTGCCGGGCTGCGCTTCACGCGCGGCATCGTCTTGACCCTCACGGGGGGGACGCTCGCCGCCGGCGAGAGGATCGCGTTCGGCGCCTCCGCGTTTCGCGGCAGCCTCGCCGCCGCAGAGACCCTCCGTTTGGAGGATGCCTACGGACGCCTTGTCGATGAAGTCGCCTATGGCGGCTCGCCACTATGGCCCTCGATCCCTGGGCGCTCGCTCACCCTGATCGATGCCGGCAACCCCGCCACCGACAGCTCCGACCCGGCGAACTGGCGCAGCAGTTTCGTCCCCGGCGGCAGTCCGGGCGGCCACGACCGCGTCGACTTCGCCGCGTGGCGCGCCGGTTTCGGCATCGACGACGACGCGCCGGGCTTCGACTCCGACCTCGATGGCGAGCCCGATTACCTTGAGTTCGCCGGCGGCTCTCACCCGCTCGATCCCGCCTCGCGCACGCTGGTGGGAGTTGCCTCAGACCCCGGGATGGTGACACTGACCTACACGCGCGACCCGACGGCGGAAGGGCCCGAATTGTTCCCGCAGAGTTCCGTCGATTTGCGGCTGTGGAGCGAAGGAGAGTTCGTCGAAACCGCGGTGGAGACACGTGCCGATGGCATCCAGCAGGTGACCGTCCGGATGCCGATGGTGGCTGCCGGGCCCCGTTTCGTGAGACTCGCCGCCCGGCCCGAGGACTTCCGGCCCAACGTCCTGTTCATCGCCGTCGATGACCTGCGACCGCAGCTGAACGCCTACGGCGCCACCGGGATGGTGACGCCGAACATGGACCGCCTCGCCGCCGAAGGCCGCCTGTTCAACAACCACTACGTGCAGTGCCCCACTTGCGGCGCCTCGCGCTACGCCCTGATGACCTCGCGCCGCCCGCGCAGCGCCGCCGCCACGTCGAACAGCGCTTTCGACAGCCTCTTCCAGAACACCAGCGACCCTGCCAATCCGAACTCGCTTCCCCAGGCGTTCCGCTTCGCCGGCTACAAGACCGTCGGTCTCGGCAAGCTCAGCCACAATCCGGACGGGGGCGCCGCCGAGATGCCCGGCGCCTGGGACGAGGCCTACATGACCTCGGGCATCTGGGGCGACCCGTGGGGCGCCTTTTTCGCCTACTCCGGTGGCGCCACCCGCGACCAGGGCGTCTCGCTCCGTACCGAGATCGGCGTCGCCGCCGACGGCACGACCAGCCTCGCCGACACCGACTACCCGGACGGCCTGATGGCCGAGGAGGCGATCGCGCGCCTGCGCGGGTTCAAGGCCAGCGGCGAGCGCTTCTTTTTCGGGCTCGGCTTTTTCAAACCGCACCTGCCGTTCTGCGCTCCGAAAAAATACTGGGACCTATACGACCGCGAAGCGATCGTCGTTCCCCCACAGTCGGTCCCCTCCGGCGTCAACACCGGCCTCACCCTCTCCGGCAATGGCGAGTTCATCGGCAACTACGGCGGCACGAATACCATCGACACCGCCGAGGCCAAACTTTCCATCCACGGCTACTACGCCTGCGTCAGCTACGTCGATGCCCAGATTGGAAAAGTGCTGGATGAACTCGACGCCCTCGGCCTGCGCGATGAGACCATCGTCGTCCTGTGGGGCGACCACGGCTGGCACCTCGGCGAACACACCGTGTGGGGCAAGCACACCACCTTGGAGGAGTCGCTGCGCAGCGCCCTCATCGTGCGCACGCCCTTCCAGGCGCAGCGCGGCGTCGCCACCGACGCTTTCGCCGAGAGCCTCGACATCTACCCGACGCTCTGCGAGCTGTGTGACGTCCCGATCCCCGCTTCGGTCGAGGGACAAAGTTTCGCCTCTGCCCTGCGCGACGCGGCCGCGACACCGAAGGATTACGCCCTCGCGTTGTGGCGCAAGAACAGCACCGACGGCTACTCGATCCGCACCGACCGCTACCGCCTTGTCCGCTGGGGCAACAACGCCGCCAGCCCGACGCAAGTCGATCTGTTCGACTACCTCGCCGACCCTCTCGGCAAACAGAATGTCGCGGGCTCTAACCCGACCGTCGTCACCGAACTCCTCGGCCGGATCTCAGGATTGTAGCCGCAATGGACAAGCGAACCCGCGGCGATGCCTCGGAGATTCTCTTCTTCGGGTGATGCTCAACGGGACGCCGGATTTGAAATGCGGTTTCCCAAGGAGCCCCCGAACCCATGAGTTCCGTTCGCCTTGACGATTGAGCCTTCTTCTCTTCGCGCCACGAACGATCCCGCAGGCGACAAGACGGTGATGCGACTGAGCGACGGTGTCGCCAAGCGGTCCGCTTTCCGTCCCGCATGTCCTTCCTTTGACTGCGACGCACCGGCACGCAGGTGCGGTCCGCGGCCAAGTGGAATGGATTCCAACCCCGAACGAAACGCCCGTTTCAGTGAAGTCGTCATTGTCCTTTTCATGGGAATACCCCGGCCGGAAAAACGCGGGATGCCGGAGCCAAATACATGGCGGCACGCTCCTCCGCACTAGCGAGATATCGCTTTCAGGCGCACGTACAGACTCGTTTCCGTCGCATTCGGTTGAGATGCCGCCCAAGTCTCGAGCGAGGTTCCGTCACCCTGGCTGATGGAAGCCACCAAGGCCGTGCCGCCGCTCGTCCATGCGTTGAGATCCTCGGAGACCTCGACCTCGACGATGACATCATCGGCCGCGAGGTTTCTCGAAAAGGTGAACAGCAGCCCGCCAGCGGAAGACGGGTTCAGTGCGACGTGCACCGATGGCGAGTCGGAACCGAGCGCGTGCTCCAGGAAATTCGACAGGCCATTGCCGTTGTCGTCGGCGTCGGGATCCCCGACGAAGGCAACGCTGTCGTCCTCGCCGGGATTTCCTCCGACAGTCGTGCTCGACCGCCAATTACCCGCCAGAGCGTGGTCGGGATTCGACGTCGGGTCGATGAGCACGAGGCTGAATCCCGGCCCATCCGCCGAGATCGGCCACGGAAGGCTGTCGTCGTAGGTGAACCGGCGGATGTCGGCGCCCGCCGCATCCACGAGCAGGACCTGCTCGCCGCCGTTCGAGAACTGGTTGGCGGTGCCGACGGCGAATTCCCCCGGCAGCAGGCTACCGGCGGCTTCCGGGTAGCGGTGCAGGAATGCGGAGCGGTCGCGGGCGACGCAGACGCGCGCGCCCGGCACGAGGATGACCGACGGCAGGTCGAAGGTGATCCCGGCCGTGAATCGTGCGCCTTCCAGCGAGACCTCGTTGGCACCGATGTTCATCAGTTCGAGGTATTCGAAGGCGTCGTCGCTCAGGAATCCCGCATTGACCTCGGCGACGCTCGGGTCGGCCGGGTGGTACATGAGCTCCGAAATGGCGAGGTTCAGCCGAGAGGCAGGCTCGATCATGCTCGTGTTCTGCACCGTGATCGTTTCCGTCCCGACAACCTCGCCCGAAAAGTCGACCGCCTCGAGGGTGATCAGGTTTTGGCCCGGGGAGACGGGGACGTCCAGCTCCCACGAGTTGCCGTCGATCCACCTCACCGCCAACGCGGCCCCATTGCCCGCAAGGCGGATCTCGCGCACATTGACCCAGCCATCACCCGAGATCGTGGCGCGGCTGCCGTTGACCGAAAGCGGGTCCGGGCCGGTGATGTTGAAGGCGATCTGCGGGATGGATCCGGTGATCTGGCCCATCACGTTCGCCCCACGGGCTCCGGGGCTGAGGCTGCCGCTGTTCGGGGCATTCCAATTCTGCGTCGGCGAGAGCTGCGACAGGTGTGTCTTCCACATTGCCATGTAATTGTCATTCCAGGTTGTCGAGATGATATCGTGCAAGTGACCGAAGTAGATGCGCTTCCTCTGATCGTTCCCGGGGTTCCCGGGCGAGTTGGCGAGCTTCGCGCACTCGCCATTGGCGAAAATCGAGCGGGTATTGCTGAAGGAAAAGTCCATGTCGTGAGGGAGAAACAGGACGCGCCCGTCCGGGTGGGCGTAATACAATCCGTTGTGTCCGTCCCCGGCCGCCGCGTTGTCCCCGGCGCCGGAGAGCACCGCGTAGGCCATGCCGCGCAACCAGCTGTCCACGTCGATCACCGCGTCGATGCCGTCGTTGAAGGCCGCACCGGACTTGCTCATCTGTTTGCAGTAGTTGATGATCGGGGCGTAGTCGTCCGCGTCGCGGTGGTTCTTCTTGATCAGGTAAAAGCGGTAGCGCTCCTTGTCGTCCCCGTTGTTCGCGATCGACAGACCGGAGATGCCGTCGCCCTGGGGCACCTTGTTACCGTCCGGCTGTCCGTTGTCGGTGCTCTGCGGGAAGTAGACGAAATCGTATTCGTAGACCGAGCCGTCGCCGCCATTCTCGAACTGCGAGTCCAAGAAGACGTCATCGTAGCGCGCCATCTGCAGAATGGCCGGACGGGTGTGCGTGGCCCCGGTCGGCGTGATCACCTGGATCAAGTCGTAGTAGCGGCTGATGACCCCGCCGGAATTCGCGATCATGATGTCGAAGAGAAACTCGAACTGGCCGGAACCGACTCCCTCGGAGCGGTCGATCGCCATCGACTGGTGGATGCCCCGATACGGCTGGTCGGCCCCGAAACGCAGGTTGTAGCCGACCCTCGGCTGGTAGGCCCGCGCCCGTTCGCTGCCCTTGAGGCGGACGTTGACGTCGTAATAGATCTCGCTTTCCCGGTCAATGATCGTCGCCCCGAGACGGTCGTTGCTCATCACCTCGGTATTCCCATACATGAAGTCGCGGTCGGCATTGGTCAGGATCACCCGGAAGTTGTGGAGACCATTGGTGGCGGCGAGCCCGTCATTGTACTTGATGAGCGCGCGAGAATCGGACCCGGCCGCAGGAAACTTCGAGAGGGCGCCGAGCGCGTCCGTCGCCTCGATATAGAATTGTACCACGGCGGCGGCGGCTTGTCCGGGGATCGTCGCCTGGTAGGTGGCGCCTGCGCCCACCCCCATCGGCACACTTTGGAAGCCGCCCCCGTTGACGGAATACCTCAATGTGAGCGCGGAGACTCCATCGGGGTCGGCGGCGCGGACGCTCACGGTGACCGCCTGGTTGGCATCCGGCACGGCCGGGGAGTGCGACAGATCGCGCATCGTCGGCCCGATGTTCGGTTCGGACATCGAGTTGGCTGCCGAGGGCGTGCCGACATGTTCCGGGCGGTCAATCACGTTGGTGCGGGCGACCCTCGTGAAGTAGAGCCTGGTGAGGAGCTGGGAGGAACCCGAGACCCAACGAGCGCGGAAAGAGATCTCGTATTCCCTTCCGTTCGCGACCGGGCTGAGCAACGTCGTCTCGATTTGGTTGTGCATGTGTTCGGTGGCGCTTGTGGCGACGATCCGCAGCACCTTGTTGCCCGGATCGCTCGGGTCGGCAGTGACCCTGCTGTGGCGGTGGTTGCCGCGCAGCCTCCAGCCGCCCGCGCCCGATTCGAAACTGGTGTTGGAAAGCATCGGCGTCCGCGCGCCGTCGGGGTCTTCGACCACACTGAGGTCATCGACGAGAATCTCGCCCGTATCGAGCAGGCCGATGTTGAACTCGTTCCAGCGCGTCGGTCCCCCATCGGCCGCGGCCGTCCCGCGATAGCGGTAGGTCTTCCACGCGGTCTGCCCGCTCTCGTCGCTGGCCGCCCAGGATTCGGCGACCGCGTTGTCCGCGTCGAGGTCGCGCAGCTCAAGGCTCGAGCCGCCGCCGTCTGCGGCGTCCGGCCAGCGCCCGCTGTCGAAGTAGCGGATCTCGTCGGCGGGATTGCCGCTCGCGTCACGCAGCAACAGGTGCTCGCCAGTGCGCGACAGGCTGCCGCCGAACTCGCCCAGCAAGCGCGCGCCGGGGAAGGCGGCGGTGAACTCGGCGGCGCTCGCGGCGATGCAGGCGTGCTCGCCGGGCGCGAGGATGGTTCCAGCGGGGAAGTTGAAACTGATGCCGTCGTCGAAGTCCCAGCCGCCCAGGTCGACGGGGGCCGCGCTCCTGTTGGCGATCTCGAGCCACTGGTTGTCGGAATTGCGGAATGGCATCCCGGGGACGAACGGCGTGAGCGCGAAGCGCCAGTCCAGCTTCATCCCGAAAACCATGTCGCTGGAGCCAGTTGATGATTGGTGGACCTCGACCGACAAGCGGTTGCTGCCCGCGAGGAGCGCGTCGGCTGAGATCACCAGGGTCTGGATCGACGCGTCGCCAACGCTCGTTGTCGCCAGCGTCTCCGGGCCAACGGGGCCTGCCGCCATGCCGTATCTCCCCACCTCGGTGCCGTTGAGATAGAAAACGGCGCCATCGTCGATCTGGTGCGTGATCGTGAGCGAGTCAACGTCCGCCAGTTGCTGGGCGGTGAGATCGAACTCGCGCTCGAAGTAGTAGGTGACGGTGGCGGGCATGTAACTCGGGGTCAGGTCGGTGACCAGCGGCACGGCCAGTGGAGAAGATTCGCGACCAATCGGAGCCCCTCCGTATTGCCAGTTTCCACCGACGGCATGGGCGGTCGCGGCCCAGTTTGACGGCAGGTCCTCGTCGGCGGCGTTGAACCGCCACTCAACGTTGTAGCCGATCAGCTCGGCATTCTCGTAGGTGCCGGGCGAGTCGGGCGTGGCGGGCAGGGCGGGCGGATTGTAGGCAATCTCGCTGATGACGACCGCGTCGTGGAATGTGAAGAGGTTCTCCGCCCCCGGTGTGGCAGCGTCAGGATAGAGCCAGGCTCCGTCGCGCTCGGCGGCGCGCCCGCGCAACCGGCCGGTCTGGCGCTGACCATCGAGCACGGTGGTTTTGGTGACGTCGTAAACGAACACGTTCTCGGTGTCGGCGGGGCGGAACCCCAGGGTCTCCTCGTCCAGCAGCAGGATCGCGCCCGCCGCCAGCACCTGCGCCGGAATCCGGTACTCGCGCGCCGGATCGGCGCCCACCGAGACCGCGAAACCTCCGACGTCGACCGGAACGCTGCCAGCATTGAGCAGCTCGAGCCAATAATTCGCGGCGGCGGCGGGCGGCATTTCATTGAGGACGATTGCCGGCGCGCTGCCGGGCACGGCGCCCTCGACCAGAGCGTCGAGCTCCGCGCCGAAAACGATGTCGCTGTTGCCGGATGCCGACTGGTGCACTTCGACGGACAGGCGGTTCGTGCCGGCCACGACCGCTCCAGTGGGCAGCGGAATGTCCGCCGACAAGACCGCCTCGACGTTGCCGCTGGCGGTGGTGGTGGAGGTAACCGCGCCTCCGGGCATGTTGACGCGGAAGACCTCGGTGCCATTGAGGTAGAAGATGGCTCCGTCATCGACCAGGTGGCGCAGCGGCAATGACTGCAGCGCATTCGCCTGGGCGCCGCTCAACTCGAACTCGGTCTCGAAATAGTAGGTGAAGACGTAGGGGTTGTTGAACGGCGGGAAGCTCAACGTGGTGCGGATCGTCTGGGCGAGGCCACTTTCATTTCCGAGAACGCCGGCACCGGATGCCCAAGCACCGCCGACAGGGTGCGCGGAACTCGCCCAGGCCGCTCCCAGATCGGCGCCGGATTGGTTGTAGCGCCAGGTCTTGTCCAAGCCGAACACCGTCACCGTCGTGGTCGGCGGCGGCGCATTGGCACCGGGAAAGTTCGCCGCTCCCGGCGTGCCCCCTACCTGATCGGAGAATGTCCAGTTCTCGGTCGGCTTGTTGGCCGAGTAGGGCTTGCGTTTCGCGAGCGTCGCGCCCGAGCCGTCCGCCTCGACCGGCCACCGCCCGTCGTCGCCGTAGTTGAGCTCGTCCATGAGCCGCCCGCCCCTATTGATGAGTTCGAGCAATTCGCCGCTGTTGTCGAGGCTGCCGGAGAACGGTCCGAGTTCGCCAGCGGTCGGCGACTTGTAGACCACAACGTAGCCGCCGGGCTCGATGATTGTGCCTTGCGGGAAGATGTAGTCGATACCTTTGACGCGCCACCCGGAGATGTCGGTCTTGATGCCCATCTGGTTGAACAACTCGACCCATTCACCGGCTTCGCTGGTTCCCGGCGGGTTGAATTGGATCTCGTTGAAGACGACGACCGCATCGGGGGATCCGGCAGGAGCTAGGCGGCAGAGGGCCGCGGAGGCAAGAAGACAGGGAATGAGGAGTCGAGACATGAGGGCGAAGGAAAGCAACAGTATAGACCCGATTACGCCTAAGGAGCAACGCTCACAATCACCTCGTCGGGACGCGGACAGGCTACGCCCCAAGGGTGCCTGCACCCGCGCATGCGGCAGCCTTCAGAGCCCCCCTGGAACGGATCCATGCTAGGGGGCTTCCAGTATTCGGTAAAAGAGCTGCGGGGCGCCGGTGCCCACAGCGAGCGTGTCGACGTAGGTCGATGAATTCCCCTGCGACAGGAAGCTGTCATCCAATTCGAACCAGCCTCCGGGAGTCCCGTCGGCGGTGAGGCCGGTCGAGGCGTCGATCTTGTATCGTTTACCCGGTCTTGAGGTGAATGTGAGGGTCACCGAAGGCAGCAGGACGCCCTCGACGAGGGTCTCGCCCTTGAGCACCGACGTGATCCTGAAGTCCGAGGAACCGATCCCGAAGTCGCTGAAATCACCTCCCATGATATCGGTGACCTGCTCGGGGGTCAGACCGCCGTCGAAGATTGCCACATCATCCATGCGGCCGAGGAAGTCGGTTAGGAGGTCGGCGCGGTTGCCAATGCGCAAGGGGGCGTTGGAATCGAGCATCGCGCTGGTGATCGTTCCTTGCCCGTCCACGACGCCATCGAGGTAGACCGTCACGTCGCTGCCGATCTTGGTCACCGCAAAATGATGCCACTCGCCGATTGGAAAAACAGTAAGGCCATTGGCAGTTTCGAATCCCCCCGGCGAACCCGCGAGAACCCTCGGCCTGCCATTGTTAGCCAGGAAATAGAGGTCGTAGGAGGCGGGCAGGTTATTCTCGGTCTTGGCCACGATGCCGCGGAAGGGGGCATTGTCCGCATCGGTGCTGTAGTCGGTGGGATTGACCCAGGCCGCGACGGTGAAATCTCCCGTTAGCGAGAGGCTCGGGGAGTCGGGCGCCTCAAGGAACGAATCGTTGCCGTCGAATTCCATCACGCCATTGCGCACCGCATCGTTCACCCAAAGGGCGCCTGCCGCGACCGCCGCGTCATTGAAGAATCCGGACAAATCGGGCTGCGGATCGGCCGCGGCATCGAAAGGCCAGTAGCCGACGAGACCGAATGGCGGCGTCGAATCCGGATCGTTCGGGTCGCTGCCCCGGACGGCCTCGATCCCGTCCCCAAACGCGTCGGCATCGGTGTCGGCGAGCGTCGGGTTCGAGCCCGTATCGGTCAGGCCCCTGAAGATCCCGGTGTTCGTCTCAACCCCATCGCTCAGGGTGTCGCCATCGGTATCGGGATTGGTGGGGTCGGTGGGCGGGCGCTGCCCCGCACCAACGATCTCCTCGCCGTCCTCCAGATCATCGCCATCGGTGTCCGCTTGGGTGGGATCCAGGTCAGGGAACTGGTCACGCAAGTCGAATTCCTCCAGATCGGTGAGCGTGTCGCCATCCCGGTTCGCATCTCCCAAGCCGGACAGGACGGCCAGATTCCCCGCCCCTGCCCACCTCTCCTCCCAGACGTCGTGGAGACGGTCGGCGTCCGAGTCGGCCACGGCGGTGAGCGTCAGTTTCCCCTCGAACTGCTGACCGGAGGGGGAACCGGAAGCCCGCAATCGGACCGAATACTCGGCCCCGTCGGCGGCGCCGATAAAGTCGTGCGGGCCGATTTGGAGTTCGTCCCCGGCGAGCTGGAACTTGCCATTGTCTGTATCCCCCTCGCCAGTAATGAACGCGTAGGTAAAAGCGTCTCCCATGGCCCCGCCCGTCAGCGTCAGCGTTCCGACCCGGTCACCCTGGCTGGCCGAGGACAGGAAACGGTTTGGAGACACCTCGATGCCGCTCAGCGCCCCGTCGAACCGGACCTCCGAGAGACCGTAGAACGTATTCCCGTCACCGTGATTGGAATTGATATCAAACTTGATGAAGCGCGCGCTGAATGGCGTGAAGCCGCTGAAGTTTTCGCCCGCATAGGTATTCAGCCCGTTGGCTTGCGCAAAGTTGGCAATTCCGGGCACCGTCGAACCGAGTGCGGCCGTGGTGCCGAATTGCACCGTGACGCTGTTGACGCCGCGGTTGGTCAGGTTTGGCGGCGATTCATTGTAGTTCCAAACGTGGAAGCTGCTGATCGTGTAGACCGCGCCGAGGTCGAAGGTGATGGACGGGTCGGGATCGATCCCGCCGAATCCGTTGCCGGTGGACAGCCACATGTTGGGCTGCACCGCCGAGGTGTGCTGCCCGCCCGTGAGCCCGCTCCCGTCCACGACAAAATCGTCCTGACGATTGAAGGGCGCCCCGATCTGGCTCGAGGCGGTGACGTTCGCCGGTGGGATCGTGATGATCTCAGCGCGGGACGGCTGAGCCGTGGCTATCGCGACGGTCAGGATCGCAAATCGGATCGGCAAACCGATCGGGTCGAGGTGCTCCAGTCCAGGAACTGGGCGGGGGTGCGGGCTTGGTTTCATGATCGTTCAATAAGGGATGCGGGATAACAGAACCACCCGCCTCCGTCCGCCGCACTTCCTCCTTTGGGAACGCCCCAAGTCCGCCATGGGCGGCGTGACGATTCAGGCAGCCGAGCGCCGACGGCGAAGCAGCAGGCCCATCGACCCAAGGCCGAGCAATGCCAGCGAGCCGGGCTCCGGGACGAGAACCCCGTCGAATTGGACCTCGGAAAGCCCGTAGAAGGTGTTGGTGTCCCCGTAGTTGGAATTGATATCGAACTTAATGTAGCGCGCGTTGAAGGGGGCGAATGCGTTGAAGTTCTGGCCGGCGTAGGTATTGAGGCCGTCGGCTTGGGCGAAATTGGTAATCCCGGGCACGGTCGAACCGAGGGCGGGCGTGGTGCCGAACAGGACTGAGACGCCGTTGACCCCGCGGTTGGTCAGGTTTGGCGGCGATTCATTGTAGTTCCAGACGCGGAAGCTGCTGATCGTATAGACCGCACCGAGGTCGAAGGTGACGGACGGATCGGGATCGATTCCGCCAAATCCGTTGCCGGTCGACAGCCACATGTTAGGTTGCACGGCGGTGGTGTGCTGCCCGCCCGTGAGCCCGCTTCCGTCCACGAGGTAGTCATCCTGACGATCAAAGGGTGCCCCGATCTGGCTGGACGCCGTGACATTGCCCGGGGCGATCGTGATGATCGCGGCTTCCGCCAAGGGTGCCGAAGTGAGGGCCGCGGCCATGGCGGCGAGAAAAGTTGCTTTCATGAATAGACGGGACGTGAATGAAATCGTATTCTGGATTCAGGGCGAGCTTGAAGGAAAAGCGCCCATTTCGCGGGAGTTTGTGACAATTCCCGCAGCCCAAGTCAATCTTTTTTCCAAACGGGATGAAAATCGTCGAGCGCCGACTGGAGTGACGCGGGAGCGGGTTGGGACGGAAGGCGATTCGGGTTTCCACGCCGACTTTCCGAGCGCGGACGCCGAATCCCGTCGAGACCAATTTCCTCGCGGTGCCCTTCCGCCTTCGCGACGGATGCAGCACATTGAATTTACCCGGAGTTTTCGGCGTTCCCAAGCGGGGGCTACTTCTCAACGCGGAAGTAAAGCGCCCCATTGGTCGCATCGAGACTGGAGATATCGTAAATCCGGTTAGTCGTAGGGCCGTCGCCCGTAGCACTGTCGTCAAGTTCGACCCAGCTGATGAGGTCGGTCGAGTAGTAGACCAAGTAATTCGTGTTCAGGCGTGAATTCCAGGTCAAGCTGACCGTTCTCGGGTCTTCCCCTTGGGCAGGAGTGTAGACGAAATCCGTTATCACGAACGGTGGCGGGGGGGGAACATTGCCCCCGATAACGTCCCCGAAGTCCGTTCCGATCCGGATCTCGTCGACGAAGAACTTGAGGCTCGAGAAGTTGATGAGGTCGAACTGACTCTGGTCGAGATCCGGCTTGTTGGACTCCCAGTTCCTGCTCGAAAGGGCCGGCAATGCTCCGATTTGAGCGTCAAAGGCCGCCTCGTCCAGGGTGTCGGACTCCAGGAAGGCGGCCATCGAAATGATATCCTCTCCTCCCTCGTCAGCGTCCCATTCGATCTTGCCGATGATGATGTTGGCGGCACCCCAATTGCCGTCAGGATTCCTCGCGACCCAGGGCATCGTCTGGGTGCGCGGTTGACCGTTTTCATCCAGGGTGCCACTCGTTGTGCCGTCGTTTCCGGAACCGAAAGAGAGCTGGACGCCGTCGTGCATGCCAAAGGTGCCGGCATTGTTCGTCCCGGTGTCATTCTGGTAACCGCCAGGCGTGTGATTGTTGACCCCGTCCCGGAAGAACTGCGGATAGAGATCCTGCAGATTGAACCGCGGCGGCCCGCCACCGGCTCCGATTCCGTTGCCGCTCGCGCTCATTGTCAGCCCGCGCCCCCCTCCTAGGGTCGGTTCGCTGCAGATCATGAACTGTGGCGCGCCCTGGTTTCTGTCCCAGGCATGCACCGACACGAAACTGAACCACGTCGTCGTGCCGGATAGAAAAGACGCGGTCACGCTGGGATCCAGGCCGATGGAGGCATCCAAGTTGCCAGTCCCGGAGTCCGTCCCGAATGTCTGGCCACGATCCTCCGGCCCGGCCATCCCTGCAAAGCCGCCCGAGGTCGGCAAGTTTTCCACAGTCCCGTCGAACACGTTCAATCCTGCGTTCGTGACGGGATCGAACGTGGCATCGACCGCGATTCCGGTAAGTGTCCCTTCCGGGTGTACCCACCAGCCGTTTCCGAAGCCAGTGTCGAAGGTCTCCCAAGCGCCGGTCGTTCCCAAGGCACCGCTCTGGCCATTCAACGCACCGTCCGGATAGTCGAAGGGTTCGTAGACGAGGAGTTCGGCCTGGACCGCAGGGAGGAAAGCACCTAGGGAGAGAATTCCTACGACGAGTGATTTGAGAGGCGTGTCTCTTTGCATCTTTATTGATTTCATCAGGGTGGATTCAGGAGTCCTACGTTCGACGAGGCGCGATTGATTGAATGAACTTATCCAGACGACTGGTGAAGAGCCCAATAGTTTCTTTGCCGGCAACTTTCCCTTTTACCGGTAGGTTTTCCGGGCGTGAAAACGCAGACGGTTTCTTCGCGGGGCCCCCGCACCGCGCCTTCTGTTCCTACGCGTTGATAGCCAATCTTTTGCGGAACGGCGTCCACAGCGCCATGCGGCTGCAGATGCGGCCGGCGGATTGACCGCGACTCCCGCCCGATGACCTGGCGCAGGCCCGTCCGTCCCGGCAGGTCCGGGATCACCCCGACGCGTGCCCGTGCCGCCGCGGTGTCGAAACTTCGTCGTCCAAAGTATCGGAGTCCCTTCGAACCACCCGCGCGGGTCATCCCGATTGTGCCGGCGCCCGACAGCAAGAAATGCCGCCCTTTGGACAAATCACTGGTGGTAGCCCGTCGTAGACTGCGATTTGTTCCTCAAACAGGGAAAAACCCGCCATGAAAGGTTCTCCATCCTCGAATCTTCGCCAGCCCCTGGAAAAGGAGCTTTACGAGAAAATCGTTCGCTTCCGGCGGGATCTGCACCAGCACCCGGAGCTTTCGTGGCACGAAGGCCGCACGGCCGGAAAGATCGCGGCCGCCCTCGACGATCTCGGGATCAGCTACGAGGCGGGCATCGCGGGTAACGGCATCGTGGCTACCCTGCCCGGCCGGGACGCGAGCCGCGGCGCCATCGCCCTTCGCGCGGACATCGACGCGCTCCCGATTCACGAGGAGACCGGGCTGCCCTTCGCGTCCCGGAATGACGGCGTCATGCATGCCTGTGGTCACGACGGCCACACAAGCATCCTGCTCGGGGCCGCCAGCCTCTTGGTCGCCGGCCACGAACTCCCTGCCCCGGTCAAGCTGGTCTTCCAACCTGCCGAGGAAACCGGCGCGGGTGCCAGCGCCGTAATCGAAACCGGAGTCGTCGACGATGTCGCCCTGATTTTCGGAGGCCATATCGATCGCCATTACCCGCTGGGCACGATCATTGTCACCGATGGCGCGGTCAATGCCTCTTCGGACAGCTTTTCGATCAGCATCAGCGGCAAGGGCGGCCACGGCGGACGTCCGCACGAGACCGTTGATGCCGTCGTCGTCGGTTCGCTCCTGATCATCGCCCTCCAGACCATCGTCTCGCGCGAAGTGAATCCGGCACACCCGTCGGTCGTCTCCGTCGGCACCTTCCGATCCGGAACCGCCTCGAACGTCATTGCCGATCACGCGGAGCTAACCGGAACCATCCGCGCCCAGGATCCGGAGGTGCGCCTCCACTTGCACCGCTCGATCCAGCGGATCTCGGCAGCCGTGGCGCAACTTCATGGCGCCCTGATCGAAACCTCGATCAGCGAGGGCACGCCGCCGTTGATCAATCCTCCCGCCATGGCGGCCCTCGCCAGGGAGGCCGCCTTCGAGGTGGTCGGACAGGACGGGGTTCGCGCCATGGTGGTCGCCAACATGGGGGCCGAGGATTTCGCTTACTACCTCGAGCGGATTCCGGGCGCCTATGTCCGCTTCGGGACAGTCGTCGAGGGGCACGAGGTCTGGCCGGCGCACTCCAGCCGCTTCGATTTCGACGAGAGGACGCTCGGATTCGGTGCCGCCTACTACGCCGCGCTCGCCCGGATCGCCGGCCGCCATCTCGTGGGGATGCCGCCAAA
The DNA here is from genome assembly GCA_024641425.1 of Verrucomicrobiales bacterium. Classification (GTDB taxonomy): domain Bacteria; phylum Verrucomicrobiota; class Verrucomicrobiia; order Verrucomicrobiales; family DEV007; genus JAHEDC01. Next base: position 18,564 of record JAHEDC010000024.1, read on the forward strand.
CGACGTGGAATGCCGGATGCCTCCCGATCGGGAAACAAGGAAAGGGCCTGAATGATCAACATCCGCACAGCCCTCGAGTCGGATGTGGCCGCCATCCACGACCTCTTTATGGTCGTCTACGGCGACCACTACGCCCATCATGCGTTCTGTGAGATCGACTACCTTAAACGCCTGGTCTTCGACGACGACGCCGTCGTCCTGGTGGCCGAGGATTCGGAATCGGGACGGGTGCTTGGCACCGGCTCGGTCATTCTCGACGTGGGTGCCTTCGGCGACCTTACCGGGGAATTCGGCCGTCTGGTCGTGCATCCGGACGCGGGCCACCGGGGGATCGGCAAACGGCTCATGGCAGGGCGCCTGGAACGGGTTCAGGAGCGGCTGCATCTTGCGCTCGTGGAAAATCGCGCCGTGCATCCATTCTCCCAGAGGATCTCGGCGGCCTACGAATTTGTCGCTGTCGGATTTCTTCCCTCCAAGCTTCGCTTCGCCGAACGGGAGAACATCGCCCTCTACGCGCGTCCTCTCGGCAGTTGCCTCAGCCTGCGCAAGAACCATCCCCGCATCATTCCCGAGGCCTACCCGCTCGCGGACCGCGTGCTGCACGATTTCGGAATCGGAGCCGATGTGATCGTCGACGAGGGAACGCCGGCCTACCCTCCGTCCTCCCCCTTCGATCTCGAAGCAATGACCTCGACCGGCTATGCCACGCTGCTCCACTTCGAGCGCGGTCGCGTCCGGAACCGCGAGATCCTCGGTCCCGTCAAGCTCCACGCCGGTCTCTTCCAACTGCGTGTCAGCCGTTACCAATACCTCCTTGCACGGCGAGAGGGTCGCCTCGTCGGCGGCGTCGGTTTCCACATCGAACCCCAGGAGGAATCGGCCCGCATCCTCGAACTCGTCACCGCCGACCCCGAGCCGGCGCGCTTCCTCCTCGAGGAAGCCGTGCGCGCCTGCGGAGAGGAAGGGCGCGCAAAGTACATCGAAGCCGACGTCAATGCCCATGCTCCCGCGATGCAGCGCACGCTCCTGGAACTCGGCTTCCTTCCCGCCGCCTATATTCCCGCCATGAGTTTCCATCGGGTCGAGCGGCTCGACGTGATTCGTATGGTCAAACTCCTCGCGCCCCTCACTCTCAGCGGGGACTCTCTCCACGAGACGACGCGGCCCATCGCCGCCATCGTCGTCCGCGCTTTCCAAGGTCGCGAAATCATCCCCCGCATCGCCGCCGCGGTCCCATGCAGCGCGCTCTTCGAGGGATTCACTGAAGAGCAGGCCACACGGCTGGCCTCGATCTGCAGCCTGGCGAATTTCCGCGCCGGGGAGCCGCTCGTAAGACGCGAAAAGGCCGACGGGCGTGCCTTCCTGCTCCTCTCCGGAGAGGCCGAGGTGACCGTCGGAGGTTCGCGCGAACCGGTCGGCAGCGTCGGGCAGGGCGAAACGGCGGGCGAACTTTCCCTCGTCAGCGAGGACCATCCCCACACCGCCGACATCACCGCCATCGGGAATGTCGAGGCCGCCATCCTCGATCACGAAAACCTTTCCCGCCTTGTCCGCCAGCGTCCCGATATCGGCGTGATAATCTATCGCAACCTCACGCGACAACTGGGGGCGAAGCTGCTCCGCGCCGACCGCAACCTCGTGCACCGACCATCGTGGCGATGATCCACGTCGGCCAAATCCCGGCGACGCTGGCGACGCTGGCTGGTCTCAATCAGACGCTGGCCAGGATGAGCGCTTTCGTCTGGGGCCTGCCTCTCCTGATCCTGCTCGGGGGCACCGGTATCTTCCTCACCTGGCGTCTGCGCCTGATCCAAGCCACCTGTCTCGGCCGGGGGTTCCGGCTCGCGTTCCTCGAACGCGGATCCAATGCCGCTGGCGACATCAGCCGCTTCCAGGCGCTGATGACGACTTCGGCCGCGACGATCGGCACCGGCAACATCGTCGGCGTCTCGACGGCGATCGCCATCGGAGGACCGGGCGCCTTGTTCTGGATGTGGCTGATCGCCTTCATCGGCATGGCAACCAAATACACGGAAGCGGTCCTTGCGGTGAAATTCCGCACCACGGACGGAGCCGGCGAAATGATCGGCGGCCCGATGATTTATCTTGAGCGGGGTCTCGGCAGCAAATCCCTGGCCGGAAGCTTCGCCCTCTTCGGCGCGGTCGCCGCGTTCGGCATCGGCAACATGGTGCAGGCCAACGCGGTCGCTGAAAACGTGCGTCAACTCTGCGGCGTCGCCCCCCCTCTCACAGGCGTCGCCCTTGCGATCCTCACCGGTCTGGTCCTTTTGGGCGGAATCAAGGGCATCGGGAAGGCCGCGAGCGTCCTCGTTCCCTTCATGGCCCTGCTCTATGTCGCCGGGTGCCTCGTGATCCTCGCGAAATTCGCCGACCAGGTTCCCGCCGCCTTCGCCGCGATCTTCGGCGGCGCCTTCTCCACCACCGCCGCCAGCGGCGGCTTCGCGGGCGCCAGTATCCTCCTCGCGGTGCGGATGGGGGTGGCCCGCGGTGTCTTTTCCAATGAGTCCGGTCTCGGCAGCTCCCCCATCGCGGCCGCCGCGGCGAAGACCGACGAACCGTGCGAGCAGGGCCTCGTCTCGATGATCGATACCTTCATCGACACTCTGGTCATCTGCACGATGACCGGCCTCGTGCTCCTCGTGACCGGAGCGTGGAAAGCAGGTGCCGATGCGGCCGGCGCCATGGCCCAGACCGCCTTTTCGGCCGGGATCCCCGGCGGAGCCGGTGCCGCGGTCGTCGGGATCGGAATCATTTTCTTCGCCTACTCCACCATCCTCGGATGGGCCTACTACGGACAAAAATGCACCGAATACCTCCTCGGCGGGCGCGCCATCAAACCCTATCGGCTGCTCTGGGTGCTCGCCGTCGCCGTCGGTGCCGGCGTGAAACTTCCGCTCGTCTGGAATCTGGCGGATATCCTCAACGGGCTCATGGCACTCCCGAACCTTATCGGATTGTTGGGCCTCTCAGGGATCGCCGCCGCCGAGACCCGGCGCTATAGGGAATCGATCAAGGGCACCTCGGAAGGAGGGCGTTGATCGAGGCCGATACGCTCGACCCCACGCCCTGGCCGAATCGCACCCATCCGCAGGATGCCTCGGTGCCGGGTTCCTTCGGCGCGACGCTTCTCAGGGCGCAGCACCTCGAGAAGAGCGGGAAACTCCATCTGCCGCCGTGGCTGGAATGGCGAGGCCCATCGCCGGAACGCGTCAGCTACGGTCTACCATGCGCAGATTTGCGCCCTGCGGCCTCACCCGTCAAGCCCGCCGCCACCCGTGATCTCGTCGGCATACCGGTTCACGCGATCAATGATACCGTCGATATCATGACGGTCGATCTCCTTCTTCTTCAGGGTCTCGATCAGGTGCCCGACGAAGCGGCCGATGTGGCTTGGTTTGATCCCCCGTCCCTGATGCACATACGCCAGAGGACGCCCGGAGTATTTGATAGGCCCATCCAAAGCCGCGGCGAAAAACTCGCGTTGCATGCGTCGTAGCTTGTCCGTGTCCGTGTGCTCGAAAAACGGTGCGAGTTTCGCGTCACCGAGCACCCGTTCATAGAAATCATCCACTAGCGCCACGATGGCCGCTTCTCCTCCGATCCTGTCGTAGAGTGTCTTTTCGGATTCTGACATGAGTCCACTATGCACCCGAATGCCCTCCCGCAGAAGCAAATTGCGCCGATCTGGCAGGGACAACACCCTTTTTCGCACGAGATGTGCTTTCCCGAGAACTCAGGAACGCTCGGAATCCGCAGGGAGAGGAACTCACGTTTTCGTCCCCCCCGAAAGACGCACTGAACCCACCGTGGGCCCTTTCCTGGCAACAGACTGTCGATCGCTGGAGCGGCCGCGCGGAATTCAAGCGGCTTCGTCGGTCATCGCGACCGTCACGGCCAAGGGCCCGCAAACGCCCTGCGCCTCCCAATGCAACGCCCGGATCGCACCCCCACCTTTTCTAAGCTCTGCGTGAATTCGTGTGGGCTTGCTGGCGAGTATCAGGGTCGGCCCACACCATGCCCTGCCGGCAAACGACGCGCACCTCGATGCGCTTCTTGTCCCCGAGGATCTTCACCTCGCTGACGCTCCACGACGCCTTGACGCCGGGCAATGGGCCGTAGAAGTCCCTGATGTCAGTGACTTCCATCGCCACCGTTCACCCAGCTAGACCCATGGCGCAATCCCACACGAATTCCCTCAGAGCCCAATTGTCTTTGCTCATGGCGGTGTTGCTGTTTGTGGGGGTGGTGTTAGTCAACCTTCGCCCATATACATGACTTTGGTGCACTTGGTGCCGTCGTGGAAGCAGCGCCATGGCTTCTCTGCGGTATCGACCCGGACGTCGATGATGAACGAGGTCTCGCCGCGCTTCGCGCTGATGACCTTCATGCCCGTCTCGTTGCCGACACCCTCTCGGAGTTTCTTGAGGCAGTCATCGATGACATTCTGAGGCACTGGGCCGGTGGCTGGCTTCTCCTCCTCAACCGGTTGCTTGTCGCTCACCCGGACGAGCAACTTGTAATCGGCGGTCTCGCCCCGACGTGCGGCAGCGCGATTTTGGAACACGAGGATCGAGTGGTCGCCCGTCTTGTAGAGCTGGCCGAGGTATTTGTCGCCGCCCCCTGCCGAAACGTAGAGCGCTTCGTCGCCCGGTCCCCGGCCGGGGATGAAGATATTGAAGTCGGCGGGCTTCTTTCCTGGCAGCATCTGCACCGTGAGGAACTGGCCATCGCGGGCGTTGAGCTTGTAAAGGACGTCGTCGCGGCCGGTCACCTTGCCAGTGAGGATAACCTCGGATTTGCCCCGCTCGAATTGGATGCGCTTTACGGTGTTTTCGGCGAGCGCGCCGGAGATGAGAACGGAGCCAACGAGGGCTGACATTAGTGTGCGGTACATGGGCGAAAAGTCGGGTTGGAAGATCGAGCGGTCACTCCGCCATGCTGCGTGCCCAATCCGGGCCATCGGCGGCCTCATAGGCCATCGCGGTGCCAAGCTTGGCGCCGGTGCGGCTATTGAACAGCTCGACGGTCGCGGGGCCGTGGCTGCCGCGAGACTTGACGACGATCTGCTCCTGCTCGGCCTGCCAGTATGTCCGCTCGACGTTAGGCGAGGCGGTGCGGATGGAAGTGACGACGCGCGAACCCTCAAGGATCGTGACGCTGCCGGGGCCGGTCTGGGCGGTCAGCGGCTGGCCATACACCGAAGCGTTGCCGGGCAATTGCGTGGCAGTACCGTTGCTGACCGAACCATCGGGTTCAATGACGACACAAGAGTTCAGGCCAAAAAGGGCGATAGCGATTAGCGGTAACAGTCGACTCATCGGTTTCATTAGGGGGTTGGTTGGGAGCTTTCAAATAGGATGATCAAGTGGAGGACTCATCTTGCGGAATGAGGATGCAACTTAAAGCTGGCGCAAGCGATAAATTGTTTCGGAGAACGCAAAGCCGGCCGATGACGAGGAGAGCGCCATCGACGACCGATTTGGAACATGCGGCCGACCGCGCTCGTCGTCATTTGGTCATGAGACTTGTTCGCCCATTCTCACGGTCTGTTGGAGCTGTTCTGCGCCCGCAACAGCTTCACCTCCGCCTCAAGGACTTCCACCCGAATTGTATCTACGTCCTCTGGGGAGGCGGCCCCAACCTCCGCTCTTCTCTTTGCGTCCTCCAAACGGCGCCGTTGCACTTTGAGAGCGTCCTCCAGTGCGGCGACCTGCTCCTTTCGTTGACCCAGCTCGCGCGCCAATTGGAGGCGGGCCTCCGCCAACGCAAGCTCGTAATGGCCGTCTGTCTCGCCCCTCCCACTCCGCACTGCCCTTTCGTTGGCCTCGGCCAGCTTCTGGCGAAGGGTCACGATCTCTCGGAGCTTGCCCACGAGCGCCGAATCCGAACTCGCCCCAGCGGCAGCACTCGTTCGTGGTGTCTGGGCCCTGGTTGCATTTGCGGCAAGGAGCGAGACTGCGATGATGATAATAGTCGACAGGTGCTTCATAGAGGTGGTTTTAAGGTTGGGTTGTGAACGAACGTCAGAGGCATGGTGTGACGCACCGAAGGCGCCGCGCGGATACTGATTTCAACGATCCAATCACCTTTTCGCTTCGCAATCAAGGCGCAGGTGAGGCGTTGGCCGCGTGCTCCCTTTCGCCATTTTCACTTGCAGTTCGCACTGTCAGAAGGGGAGGAAATCACCGATGGTGGCGCGTCGTCTTCATCTGTCTTCACGGCATCCGATCGCGAAAGCCGCTGTTCAATACGGTGCAGGCGGATCAATATCACGAACAAGACTGTAAAAATCGATCCGCCGAGCAAAAAAGCCAGTCCTGTGATTAATGACCAATCAGAGGCAGAGCCTTCCCGGATCTGACCTGCCAAGTGACCAATCAGTAGAATACCTCCGACAAACATCAGAGCCATCGAAAGCTGCTTGCCAAAATCGAATCCGCGATGGAGTTTTTGTCCTGTTGGCATTACGGGGTTTTTCGGCGAATGTTATCGCAATGGCACGCCCGGTCAAAGCTCAGAATTGATCAGACGGCTTCCTCGGTGTCGCCATCTCCGCCTTGTTCGCTTTGTTGTTCGAGTTGGTGAGAATCATGCGAAAATCGCAGCGACTCTTATCGGGATAGATCCAGAACGTCCAATCCTGATACGAATAAGCTAGGGTTCCATTCTTGTCACTTGATCGAGTTCTAGTGAGTTGAGCGGTGAACTCATCGTGATCAGAAGATTCGAATGCAAACCCTCCATTGGAGATAGTGAGGTCAAGATCATTCTTCATTGTTATCGCCTTGCTTGATGCAGGAATGATCTCTGGTAGCCATCCGCGCGAAAACAGCGTATCAGCTTCCGCCTCTTCTCTCGTGGCATAAGAAAGGTGAACCGATTCATCGCAACTCACCAGTAGCGCGAACGCTAGGACAATGATTGATGTTTTCAGTCTCTTCATTTCTTTAGCGATTGAGGTAGGGACACCGGTTGCCCGGTGCCCCCCTCGCAGATCCCGGCGTGCGGAACTACCGCACCGGGCTCCTCAGGAAGGCGCGCACATGGAACCGATTCAGACACAGTGTGCCTGAATCCGCTCCCGATGCAAGCAGGGAGCTTGACACCTTTAACCAGGAGTATTCGTGTCCTGAGGTGAGTGCTTTGCTTGCGTTGCCTTCCTGCCCTCCCCTTCGCCGTGTGACCGGTGTTACCGTCTCTGACTACTATGGGCGGGTCTGACTCCCGGATTGTCCAAACGGCGTCTTCTTGGCGTTGATCGCCATTGGCCCCGGGTCGCCTCACGGCTTCCGCAGGGACACTTTCCGGGCCTCCCGAGTTCAAGGTGCCGCCCATGCAAGGGCGGTCATCGGTTCGCTTCTCTCCACGCATGCCACGGTCCAGGGTAGACCCCGGTGGAACCTTCGGGCACTTGCCATGGCGCGCCTGTCGGTGCTGGATTGCTTCGCTTCGCTCACCCCTTCGGGGCAGCCCTGGGGGCTGGCGATCTCGCTCTGCTCGGTTCTCCATACTGTTACTGGATCTCCTTCCACGTCCCTATACTTACGGGGTTGTATCAACCTTCGGGCGGATGCGACCCGCCCTGTGGCCCGCGTGATTCCCTGTGTACGCTTCCGCAGTGCCGTTTCCCCATCCATCGGCCGGTTCTCCGACCTCCGGGGTTCCGTTGTTCACGCGGTGCCTCCCGCGCAGGTTCAATGGGTTAGCTGACACGTCGGCAACACTCGGTAGTTTCCACTGGCTGGGTTTTGAAACGTCAGGCCTTTCACCTGACAAGAAGCGCCTTGCTTGGCTCGGCGCACGTCCAGCATCAGCCGCCGCTCACCCGAAGCGCAGCGCCGACACTACTTTTAACGATCAAACCATATTCGGCTTTCACTGACAAGGCGCAGGTGAGTGATCGGCCTGCATGCCCTTGTTCGGCAGTGGTCTTTTTAGATCTGCACATCTCAAGTCTCTATCGCCCGTTTTCCACATTTCCATGCTCTCCACGTAATTCTAGCCCCTATGAAAAATCCCAGAATTGGCGCGATTACTGTGATGTAGGCGAAGTCGGCGTATTTCAAGGTAATCTTATACGTTTCGGCCCATTCACTCCCAATGCCGAAGATCACCCCACCCAATTGTGTCCCAATGCAAGGCGCAAAAGCCACTATGAATCGCTTGTCAGAAAGCCGCAGAGCACCGCCAATCAAACCCAGAAACACTCCGATCGTTCCAAATATTAAGAACATAATTGTTGGCACCCAGTTCCCCCATGGACCGCCTCCGCCACCTATAAAATACGAAGTCCATTCCGATGCGATTGCCGGAACGAATCCGGACAATGCGCCGAGCACTCCACCATATGCGACTTTCATAAGGCCGGAGTATTTCGACCAGTGAAGATATCTGAGTACTTTTTGGATATTCATCTAAACCGTTGAATTTCGTTTCCAAGCCGAACGTCAAG
>JAHEDC010000025.1:0-21932 GCA_024641425.1 Verrucomicrobiales bacterium
CGGGTAATTCCCGAAGCTGACCAGTTTCTGGCTCGCGGGCGTGAATTGGAACCAGGCGCTGTTCTCCGCGCGCACCGGTCCGTAGGGTGTCTCAACCTGCGAGTGATGAAAAATCGACTCGCGAAACATGAGATCGCCATCGGGCGTCCAGACGAAATCGTGCAGCGCGTGGTGGCTGTCCTCGGTGCCGAATCCGGTCAGCAGCCGCTCGCTTCGGTCGGCGCGACCGTCGCCGTCGGTGTCAAGGACGAGGCTGAAATGCGGCTCCTCCGAGACGTAGATGCCATTCTTCGTCAGCTCGAAGGAAAGCGGAATATGGAGGTTATCCGCCCACACCGTCGACTTATCGGCCTTTCCGTCGCGGTCGGTATCCTCGAGGATAACCATCTTGTCGTTCGGCTCCGCTCCGGGATAGACGTGCGGATACGTCGTCGAACAGGCAACCCAAAGGCGACCGCGCGCGTCCCAGCGCATCTGGATCGGACAGGCGATCTCGGGAAATTCCTCCTCTGAGGCGAAAAGGTTGACGTCGAAGCGCGGATCGACGCGGAAGGCCTTGCGTTCGTCGGCGGGCGAGAGCCATTCGTTCGCGCCCCGGGCCTCGGTCACCGCGTCGAGGGGTGGTATGTTCGTGTCGTCGACCGGTTTCTCGCCGAAGGATTTTCCGGACGCGAGCTCCCAGGCCCGACGGTCGCGGTTCGCGGTCATGATCTCGAAATTCCGCATCGCGGGGAGGAAATCGAGATACCCGTACTGCTTGTTGCGTCCGCCGGTGTAATAGAAGGTGTTGAGCGGACGGTAGCGGCGGAAGTACTGCCGGTTCTTGTCGACGACCACCTTGCGCAGTTCCTCGTTCACCGGCGGCGGGGTACTTCCGAACGCGGCGCGGAAGAGAACGTCATCGACGAGCGCGTATCCCGCCGCGTTGAGGTGCGCGCCGTTGATGGTCAGATCCGTCGCGGGATCGGCCATCGTGGCGAGGGTGGGAGCGAAGAGATCGACGAAGCCGACCTTCTCCTCCGACGCGACCCCAGCCATCGCCTTAGTGTAGACGGCGAGCCTGTCATTGTTCAAATCGGCGGCCGGAATGTGCGCGACGTTTTCATTCGCGATCGGAGAAAGGAGGACGATCCGCGGGCCGGTGCGCCCGTTGAAGGCGCTCGTCTTCGTCTCGCGGAGCCATTGGCGCAGCCGGGCCTTGAATTCATCGACCCGCTCCAGACCGCCGAAGGACTCGTTGTATCCGAAGGCGGCGAAGACGACGTCGATCTTCTCACGCGTGAGATGTTGGGGCACGGTGGCGAAGTTGTCCGGCCGCGGCTGGAGGTCGACCTCGTCGGCGGACCAGGCGAAGTCACGCACGACCAGTTCCTTTCCCGGATGCGCCTGCTGGAGGAAGGTCTCGAAGTATCCGAAATCCTGCTCGCGGTCGAGGAGGGTGTTGCCGACATAGGCGATGCGGGTTCCCTTCTCCATTTTCAGCGGAAGCGTCGTCTCGACCGGTTCCGTTTTCGCCGGATTCGGCGCGCTCTGGGCGTAGATCCCGTAGTCGGCGAGTTCCGGAGCGGCGGGCGGCGCCTTCTTTCCGGTCTCCCGGTTCTTCGCGTCCTCGACGCGCGGAGCCTTCTTCTCCCTTTTTGGCTTCGGCTTCGGCTTTTCCGCGGGCACGGCCTTCGTCGGCATGATCGGGGAATCCCAGCCCGCAAGGTCGGACGGCTTCACTCCCTTCACAGCCCCCCCACCGCCGAAGGTCGTCGGTTGATACGGCCCGCCAAAGCCAACGGCCAAATCCGGCGTGATCTTCTCCTCCAGACCAAGCGCCCAGAGACAGCCGTTCACAAGCATCCGGCGGTAGCCTTCGTTGCGGAGATCCTCCGAGGCTCCCCCCGTCGAGGCGAAAACGCGCGCCCGTGAGCCGTCCTTCGCCTGGTAACTCCGCGTCCACGCGACCGGCGTCGGCTTCTTCGTGACATCGTCCGGCGAATCCGGCGTCATCCCGTTGAGCGGCTGGATCATGGCGAGGACCTCGCTTTCCACCGGATCGCCCCAGTAGGCGCCGCTCTCGACCCACGGGTTTTCGACCCCACGCAAAATCGGATGCGCGCGCTGCGCCTCGATCACATCGATGCGTCCGCTCTGCTGGTGGTTCTTCCCGTAGTGCCCGATCCACGTTTGCCCGAGCACCTGGTGCCCGAAGCCGAGCTTGTAGTCGTCGCCCTCGTATTTCGTCGAAAACTTGTAGAACGGGCTGTCCTTCGGAAACTGGAAGGCATGGGTCGCGGTACGCAATCCGACGACCGGGCCGCCGCGATCGAGATAGGCGACGACATGTTTCATCTGCTCCTCCGGGAAGGCCTGGAAACGGAGGAAGACGATGGCGAGATCCGCGCTATCAAGGGCCTCCATGCCCGGCATGTTCGAATTCCCCGGCGTGATCTCACCCGACGCCTTGTCCACGGTAAAAAGCACGGTACACTTGAAGCCATGGTGCTTCGCGAGAATCCGCGCGAGGGCCGGAAGCGTTTCCTCCGAACGGTATTCGTGGTCGCCGGCGAGGAAGACAAGGTGCTTCCCCTTGCCGATGCCACTCTCGCCCTCATAGACAAGCGGAGCCGCTTGCACGGAGCAGAGGGAAAGCACAAGCGCGGGCGCGCACAAGGAGAGGAACTTTTGAAATCGGGTCATGCTCGATGATGGTCTGAGATTAAAGCGCTGTCGAGCCCAGGGCCCGCCGGTCCCCCATTCCGCCGGAATGGCGGGAAATCGGACAAGTTTTCCGAATCCCGCCCCCCCGCCCTTTTGGCATAGCCATACCCGTCCTTGCCCGCTATCTTTTCCAAATGCCCCTGAAACGATCCCCCCTTGTCGTCGCACTCTCCGCGTTTTTCCTATCCTCCGTTTCGACGCTGCGCGCCGGGGAACTCGAAGATTATGTCGCGAAGGAGGATAACGCGCTTTCCTTGGAAGCGTCGGGCGAGATGACGATTCTGGGGGTGCGGGCGATTAATTACCGGCTGACCTCGCAGAAATGGCGGGGCCTGAAGTGGCAGCATTGGCTGACCGTGTTGATTCCCGCCAAGGTGGATCCGCACCAGAAGGGTATCCTCATCATCGAGGGCGGATCGAGCACGAGCAAGGCGCCTAACGCGCGCTCCGGCGAGGCGATGATGCTGGCCTCGACCGTGAACCAATTGCGCGCGCCGATCGCCCTGCTTGGACAGGTGCCGAACCAGCCGCTTTTCGGCGACTTGAAGGAGGACAATCTGATTGCGCACACCTTCCAGCAGTATCTCGACAGCGGCGAAAACGACTGGCCGCTCCTGTTGCCAATGACCAAGAGCGCGGTGCGCGCCATGGACGCGCTCCAGGCCCTGGCAAAGGAGGGGAAGCTGGCGACTACCGCAGGGGCGGCGCTGGAGTGGGAGCAATTCATTGTCACCGGAGCCTCGAAGCGCGGCTGGACGACGTGGCTCACGGCGGCGGTCGACAAGCGCGTCTGCGCCATCGCGCCGATGGTCATCGACGTCCTCGACATGCCCGCGCAGATGGAGCTTCAACTGAAGAGTTACGGGAAATTCAGCGACATGATCAAGCCTTACACCGAGCGGGGAATCCAGAAACGGATGGACACGCCCGAGGGTCGGAAGCTCAATGCCATCGTCGATCCCATCTCGTACCGGGAGCTTTACACGATGCCAAAACTGGTCGTGCTCGGGACGAACGATCCCTACTGGAGTTCCGATTCGGCCAGCGTCTACTTTGACAGAATCCCCGGACCGAAATCCCTCTACTACATGCCAAATGCCGGCCACGGACTCGGGCTGGAAGCACTGGGAACACTGAATGCCTTCTTCGCCGCGCAGCTCGATGGAATGCAATTTCCCGAACTCAGCTCCCAGCGCGACGGCGCCTCACTGACCGTCTCATGGCGGGGCAGAGCCACCGCCGCCGAACACTGGTCCGCCACCGCCCTCGGGCGTGACTTCCGCGAACAGACGTGGACGGCCAAGCCACTTGAGATTGCCCCGTTGGAGCCGGTGGGTGCGGAATCCCCTAGCGGCGGGAAAGCGACCGAATCCTTCGACGCGCCGAAGGAAGGCTGGAGCGCCCATTTCCTCCGCGTCACTTACCCCCCTTTGCGGGAAGGCATGAGCCCGTTCTATCTCGCGCTCCCGATCACGGTGCTGCCGGAGACATTCCCGCATCCGATGCCCGAACAGAAGAAGAATTGAACTGGTGGGAATAAAGGCCACGGAGAGGGAAGGCAAAGAAGAGGGAGCATGGGGAACTCACGATTTTCCATGCCTTTCTCCAATCTCATTACTTTCCCATCCTCTATTCCCTCCCTTTCCTCCTGTTCAAATCCCCTCCTCGACACGGGATCAAGGTGCCGTTTTCGGCTTCCGTCCTTTCTTGGGCTTTTTGGCCGTCGCTTCCGGCCCTGGCGCGGTCAATCCATCGTCGGGCTGGTCCCACAGTCTCCAGGGATCATCGAGGCGCCGCATTTCGGCTAACAGGAGTTCCTCCATTTCCTTCCGCTTTTCGGCGTAGGCCGGATCATCGGCGAGGTTGGTGAGCTTGGGATCGTTCTTGCCGTGTTCCTTGAGAAACTCGTTCGGATTCTCGGCGAGATTGAAGAGCTGGGTCTCGCGTACCTTTCCATCGAGGACGTCGTACTTGATCAGCTTCCAGTCACCCTTCCGCACGCTGCGCATGCCCGGCTTGGTGCCGCCGTTGTAGACGCCGTAGAGAACCTCGCGCACGGTCTCCCCTTTGCCTTCGAGGACGGGCTTGAAACTCGTTCCCTCGTTGCTATCGGGTGCGGGCACGCTGGCGAGGTCACAGAGGGTGGCAAGAGTGTCGAGGAGATACGTGTTGCCCGGAACCCGCGTCCCGGCCTTGATGCCAGGGCCTTTCACGATGAGGGGAACGCGCCAAGTGTGCTCGTACAGGTTCTGTTTTCCCTGCAACCCGTGGCGGCCGATGGCCATGCCGTGGTCGGCGGTGTAGACGATGTAGGTGTTGTCCAATTCGCCCATTTCCTCGAGCTTCTTCAGGACGCGACCGACCTGGATGTCGATGTTCTCGCTACAGGCGAACTCGCGGCCGAGTTCGTTGCGGATCGTGCGTTCGTCGCGCTTCTCCCAGACGCCGCTGACCGCAACCTCGTCGCGGAGGCCGGGGTGGCCGTGCTCGAACGGATGCTTGGGGAGATAGTTGATCGGGAGGGCGGGCTGCTTCGGATTGGCGGGCGGAAGGTTGACCTTGTCCTTGTGGTTCACGGCCCCGTATTTCGCGAGGAGTTCGGGCTTGCCGTCGCGGGTGTCGTGCGGGTGGGAGAAGCCGTAGTAAATGAGGAAGGGCTTGGCCTCCTTCGTGGACTCGCGATTCTTGAGATAGTTCAGGACCTGCTCGGCGTGCCAGGCACTGCCGGTCTCGTCGGTGCCACCGCGCTTGGTGGCGTCGTGGACGACCGTGAACTGCTTGTTCGCGGCCGGGTAGCTGTTCCCCTGCTTGCAGGTGCGCATGGTGGCGTAGCCCGCGCGGTTGAAGACGGCACCGAGGGTGTTTTCCTCCAGCATCGGCGGGCAATGATTCTTCGCTCCCGGCCCGATGGGAAGATGCCAGACGGTGCGCCCTGACATGATCATGTGCCGCGAGGGCGTGCAGACCGCTCCGGAAAAGGAACCCATCTGGTAGGCGGCATCGAAAACCATCCCCTCGGCGGCGAGGCGCTCGATGTTGGGGGCTTCCAACTCGGACGCGGGATTGTAGACCTTGAGGTCGAAGGGCGACTGGTCGTCGACGAGAATGAAGAGGATGTTCGAACGCTTCGGCGGATCCTCGGCGGCCCTCGCGGGGATGACGGAAGCAAGAGCGAGAACGACGAGAAGAAGGGATGCTTTCATGGGATTCATAAGTGGGGTGAAAGGAAACGGCGGTCAAGGCTCGAGTCCCGCCGTGCGGACTTCCTTGCCAGCGGTGGAGGTCAGGCTATCGCCAAGGGCCTCGCGGACGGGTTCGGCGAGTTTCGAGAGACGCGCCACGACGTCGGGATGCTCCGCAGCGACATTCCTCGATTCGCCCGGATCGGCGGTGAGGTCGAAGAGCGAGAGAGGAAGCTGTTCGACCCGCCCGCCGTGACGGCTGGCGATGCCGTCGATCCCGCTCTGGGTGATCGACTTCGCCTCGCTCTTGCCCCAGTTGGAAGGCTTGCCGCCCACACCGGGTTCGGCGGCGACCGTGATAAAGGGATGGGCGAAGTGGAGCTTCCACTTTCCGGAACGCACCGCCTGCAGCTCGGTGCCAGCGTAGAAAAACAGGGCCTCGTGCGGCGATTTCGCGCCCGACTCGCCGAGGAGGAGCGGCTTGATACTGAGCCCGTCGATTTTCCGTTCCGGTGCCTTGCCGCCGCAGAGATCGGTGAAGGTCGGCAGCCAATCGATGGCCATGAACGGTTCCGCGGAAACGCGACCGGCGGGGACCTTCCCCGGCCAGCGCGCGAGGCAGGGCACGCGTACGCCGCCCTCGAAAGTCGTCAGCTTTCCCTCCCGCAGCGGGGTCGCCGAACCGGCGTGCTCGCCGTAGCTGAGAAAGGGGCCGTTGTCGGAAAAAAAGACAACGAGCGTGCGCCCGTCGAGGTCGAGGCGTTTCACCGTATCGAGGATTTTTCCGACCGACCAATCAAGTTCCTCAATGACATCGCCGTAAAGTCCGTGGGCCGACTTCCCCTTGAAGTCCTCCGAGGCGAAGATCGGCACATGGGGCATGACGTGGGGAACGTAGAGGAAGAACGGCTTCTCGCGATTCCGCTCGATGAACGAGACCGCGCGCTCGGTGAAGCGCCGGGTGAACTGCGCCTGATCGGGATCGAGTTCGATGACTTTGTCGCCATCGTAAAACGGCAGCGGCGGCATCTCGGCGGCGAGGACGGGATGGTACTTGCTGTTGTCGTTCGAGTAGGGAATACCGAGCCATTCGTCGAAGCCGTTCCGCATGGGACCGAGGCTCGCCACGGTGCCAAGGTGCCATTTCCCCATGCCCGAGGTCGCGTAGCCACCCTCCTTGAACATCTCAGGCATCAGCCACTCGTCGGGGTGAATGCCGTCGCGGCTCGTGTGGTTCAGCGCGCCCTGGAGACCGACGCGGTTCGGATAACAGCCGCTGAGGAAACCGGCGCGAGAGGCGGTGCAGACGGCCTGCGCAACGTAGAAATCGGTGAAGCGGGTCCCCTCGGCAGCCATGCGGTCGAGGTTCGGCGTGGCGATGTCCATCGCACCCTGGCAAGACATGTCGGCATAACCCATGTCGTCGGTGACGATGAAGATGACGTTCGGAAGTTCCTCGGATCCGGACGCGGCGGGAATGAGCGCGGAGAGGAAAAAGGTGAGTGCATTGAGCTTCATTGTGTGGGGCTACTCCGTCGGAACAAAGGATTCTTGGACAACGAGCATGCGTTTTTCCCGCTACTTCTCGTAGCGCCGGATGATGGCTTCCAATTCGCCGGAGAGATCGGAATCCCCGATGAATTCAGCCCAATGGCGTGCCTTGTCGGGAGCCGCCTTCACCTGGGTGACGGCAAGCTGGAAGGCAACGGCATCGGCAGCCGCGTTGCTCGGATGGGCTTCAAGCCACTGGCCAGCGGCGGCGGCACGCGCCTGCGCCCAACCGAGGGAAATGCGCATCCGGTTGGACGGGGTGTCAAGGGATGCGCCATTCTCGTCCATAGTCATGCCGATCCACGCCAGAGCGTTGGCTCCGTCGGCAGCACCCAATTCTCGCAGGACACGGATGGTTTGATCGTTTGTGAGGCGGGCATTCGGCCCATTCGCCAGGAGAAACCATCGCTTCAGCAGGGCGGGGTCGCGCGACGAGCAGATCCGATCGGAAAGATTGGCGGTAACCCGGGAACGAACCTGCCAACCTTCGGGCCCGATGTGCTTCTCATAGAAGGTGAGGGCTGCGGCGAGACCGTTCTTATCAATGGCGCTCTCGAGCAGCGGCAGGGCGCATTTCGCGAGCTCATCGGCTCCAAGGGCTGGAGCGATCCCCTCCCAAGTGCCTCCACGTGCGCCGAGGAATCCCTGAAGAAGCGGTGCCAGAAGAGAGGCGCGGAGATTGCCGGACGGAAGTGAACTCCACCATGCGAGTGCGGCGCCTGGATCGGTATGAGCCCAACCTTCGAGGACAATACCATATTGGTTCTCCGAGCGATCGGGATCGGCGGTGAAGTGCTCGCGCACGGAGTCCGGCCCACCAAGGACCCCAATCTGGTAAAGCACGATCTGCCGTTCGATGCGGGTCTCCCGGCCTCGTTTGTCCGCGTTGAAGAGGTCGCGCTGCATCGCTTCGAGGGTGGCGAGATCGGCGTTTCCGACCCGGTTGATCAGACGCTCCAAGGCAGCGAGGCGGTTTTCCTGACTGAGCCGGGCACGGGATGCCGGGGGCTCGAGGAACTCGGGATTAACGGGAGGCGGCCCCGTGGATGCGGGCGATGACGGGGGAGCGTGAGCCGACAGGACGGGCTCCGTCTTTACCCCGAAACGCCCGCCGAGGAAGCCGATCACGAGAATGATGACCGCGAGGACAATCAGCGGGACGGGCTCCGTCTTCGGACCGGAACGCCCGGCGAGAAAACCGAGGACGAGAATGATGACCGCGAGGGCGATGGAGAAAAACAGTGTCACGGGCGGTCATGGTGGAGAACGGCCCCTGAATTGTCGAGCGTGATTTCAATTAGGACGCCTTCGGAGAAGGCTTCCGCGCCCGGGGGCGGGGCTTGGGGGCTGCCCCGGGCTTCGCGCTCTCTTTCCGCGCCGGCTTGCCCTCTCTCTCGGGATGGTAGGCGGCGGGATTGAAATTCGGATTCGGAACGGGCACGACGGCTTTTGTCTCGGCGAGAAAGGTCGCGATAAGGGCATCCAGTTCACGGACACGCTCGGGACGTTCGGCGGCGAAATCACGGGTTTCACCGATGTCATCGCGGAGATTGTAGAGCTTCCAGCGGTGTGCGCCGTTTTCGCCTCCGTGGAAGATGCGGATCAGTTTCCAATCGCCGGAGTGCACGGACACCGAGGGCGGAATCCAATCCGGGACAGGGGGATTGTGCGGGAAGTAGGTGAAAATCGCCTCGCGCTTGAGCGTCCCGCCTTTCAGTGCCGGGACAATGCTCACCCCGTCGAACGCTTGTCCCGGGGCCGCCGGGAGATCAAGGATGTCAAGGAAAGTGGGATAGAAGTCACAGGTTTGGACAAGGGCATCATTGCGGCTGCCCTGGACCGTGATTCCCGGCCAGCAGACGATCCACGGCACGCGAACACCCCCCTCGAACATCGTTGCCTTCCCTCCCCGGAGCGGGCGGTTGCTGGTCGGCGTTGTACCGTCGATCTCGTTGTACATGTTTCCTCCGTTGTCGGAGGTGAAGACGATGATCGTCTTCTCCGAAAGTCCGAGCCGATCGAGGGCATCGATCAGGGTACCGACGGCGTCGTCCATGCTCTCGACCATGGCCGCGTAAGTCGGACTACGCTGGGCGTCGGCCGGATTGACTCGATCGCGGTATTCGTCGATCAGCGCCTTCTTCGCGTCGAAGGGCGCGTGGACGCTGAACATCCAGTAGTTCAGGAAAAAAGGCTCGTCCCGGTGTTTCTCGATGAAGGCGACGGCCTCACGCGCCATCCGGTCCTCGATGTGTTCGTCAGGCGTTGCAGGATCGAAGTCGGGGAATTTCCACGGAGCCACAAAACTGCCCGCCGGGCCTGGTCCGGCCCAGTGGGGGACATCGACATCAAAGCCATGTTGAAGCGGAGAGTAGGGCTCGGGGCCAAGGTGCCACTTCCCGAAATGCCCGGTCGCGTAGCCCGCGTCCTTGAGCGCCGCGGCCAGGGTATGGTATTTCGTATCGAGCCGGGTCACGACCGTTGGGCCGACCGCTTTCATTCCCGCTGCGGCGGTTTTTCCGGGCGCGGCTTCAAGGACGACCTGAGGGAGATGGCAGTTCGGGGCGGTGATGCCCGTGCGGGCGGGATTGAGACCGGTGAGGATGCTGGATCGGGTGGGCGAGCACAACGGGCTTGCGGCGTAAGCACGGGGAAATGTCATTCCCCGCTGCGCCAGGCGCCCGACATTGGGCGTCTTATAGAATGCGGTTTGGCCGAAAAGCGTCGTGTCGCTCCAACCAAGATCGTCGGCGAGAATGAAGACGATGTTCGGACGTTCCGCCGCACGGGCCCACGAAGCGGAGAAGGCGAAAAACGAAACGAGGAATAAGCGACGGATCATGGAGCGGGAATTCGGGGACTGGAAGAAAGGGATCACCCTTCTCCAAACATAGGGCGGGGTTCTGGACATAAATCTAGCCTCCACAAGCCGCAAAAAGGTGGCGGATCCGGAAAACCCGCGCCCTTAGTCCGTCACCCGATTCTGGGTCCATTGCTGAAAAGCTGCGGCTAGCCGGCCGTAGGAAAGGAGGGCCTTCTCGCCGGTGATTCGCTCGCTTATCGAGCGGCGCGCCTCGAACTCGTCGCGGAAGGCCGCGGCGGCTTCCGGGCGGTTTCGGATCAGGATGTCCAACTCCTCGGCCTTGCGCATCGAAAAGACCGAGAGATTGGCCGAGCCGCACAGGACAGTCTCGTCGTCGACGAGCATCATCTTCGAGTGAATCATCTTCGGCGTCCGGTAAAGGCTGATCGGCGCCGCTTTGTAAAGTGCTCGGACCGTACGATAATTCAGGTCGTTGCCAATATTGGCGGCCTTCGAGAAAAGGACGATGACCTCGACACCGCGACGCGCCGCCTCGCCGAGAGCCGCCGTGACCTCGGGGTCGCCGAGATAAGCCATTTCAACCCGGATCGACTTCCGGGCGCCCCCGATGAGGCGGAGGACACAGTGGACGATCTGGAATGCGGAAAGTTCCTTGCCACGGAGATTGGCGACGACCGAAAGATCCCGCCCCTGTGTCGGCAAGCGTCGCTCGCGAATGCCTGCAAAATCGGCGATTACCCCGGGATCGTCGGTCTCCACCATGTAATCGAAGTAGCCACGGTGGCGGTCCTCAATGTTGATGCTTCCGGTGACGAGCACCTTCCGGTCGAAGAGGTAATACTTGGTGTGGGTATGATCGACCCACTCGAGGGTTACCTTCGGATGACTCGCAAGCGCGTCCCCGAGGGAATGATCGAAGGCATCCGTGACGAAGGAATCGGGCAACGTTTGGATGGCGACTTGGAACAAGCATCGTTGCGCCCATGAGACGGGCCGATTGAAGAACGGCTTCCGGTTCATCTCGGAGCGCTCGTAGAGGAGCGCGCCCCGATCCTTGATGATGTGGATCTTCACGCCGCGTTCCGCCGCCGCGAGCAGGGCCCCACCGATGGCATTCCCGATCCCGTCGGACCGCCAGACGTACATGTGGATCCCAATGGACTCCCGCGCCTCCGCGATGTGGCGTAGAACAGCATCGAAGGCGGCTGCCGCGCCATCGGAAGTCGCGGCATTGACCGTCAGGAGACGGAGCATTGGACGGTGGGTCGCCTCCATTCGACACGTCCCTCCTCTAGATCCGTTCGATGCGCACCGGGCAGACTTTTAATTCGGCGGTTTCCGTGACGGGATCGTATCCGCTCCCCGTGAGGATATTCACCGGGACATTCGCGAAGCTGAAGCTCGTGAAAACGGTGCCTACCGGGGACATGTCCGTGACCTTGACCGGAATCTCGATCGATCCGCGTGCGCTGGAAAGCCGAACCATCGAACCGTTCTCCACGCCCCATGCCGCCGCATCGTCAGGGTGGACTTCGAGGGTCTCGTTCGGAAGAAGATACTCGATCCCGGCGCTGCGACCCGTCTGCGTCCGGGTGTGGTAGGCCTGGAGGCGGCGACCCGTGGTAAGCCAGACCGGGAAGTCGGCGCTGATGACCTCGGCGGGATCGCGATAGCCGATGATCTTGAAGAGGCCCCGACCATTCTTGAATTCCTTCTCATGGAGGCGCGGAGTTCCGGGATGATCCTTGTCTGGCACCGGCCACTGGTATTCGCCGTGCTCGATGCGATCCCAATCGAGGCCGGCATAGATCGGGCTCAGCGAGCAAAGTTCGTTGAAGACCTCTTTGGCACTCTCGTATTCGAAGCCGGGCGTCCCGAGGCGTTTCGCGATCTCGCTCACGATCCACCAGTCCGGTTTCGCTTCGCCCGGCGGTTTCACGGCGGCGCGGAGACGCTGGACCCGGCGCTCGGTATTCGCTTGCACCCCATCCGTTTCGCCCCAGGCGGTGGCAGGGAAAACGACGTCCGCCATAGCGGCGGTCTCGGTGAGGAAGATGTCGATGACGACAAGGTGGTCGAGGCTCTTCAGCGCGTGCTCACAATGATTCCGGTCGGGATCGGAGACGACGGTATTCTCGCCGTCGATGATCATGGCGTGGATGCCGTTGCCGCAGCGATTAAGGGCCGTCACCTTGGTGATGCCTCGCTCGCAGTCGATCTCGGTGCCGTAGATCTTGGAGAACTTCTCGACCGAAGCCGGGTCGTGGCAGGGCTGGAAACCGGGAAAATTCGCGGGCACGGCCCCGCAGTCACCGGCACCCTGGATGTTGTTCTGCCCGCGCATGGGATTGATCCCTCCGCCCTCGACGCCAAGGTTACCGGTCATGAGCGCGAGGTTGCAGAGCGACTGCACGTTGTCCACGCCACAGATGTGCTCGGTGATGCCGAGCGTATAGTAAATGGCAGACGGACGGCCCTGCCCGAACATTCGTCCCGCCTTCTCGATATCGGCGGCGGGTACCTCGCAGATCGGCGCGGCCCATTCAGGCGTGAATTGCTTCACGTGCTCGAGAAAATCCTCGCCACCGGACGTCCGCGCGTCCATGAACGCGCGATCCACGAGGCCTTCCCGGGCGATGACATGCGCCATCGCGAGCAGGAGGGCTACGTCGGAACCAACGCGAATGGGCAAGTAAAGGTCGGCCATGGTGGCGAGCCGGATCTTCCGCGGGTCAGCGACGATCATCCTCGCGCCCTTCGCGAGCGCCTTCTTCAGGCGCGTCGCGGCGACCGGATGACACTCCGTCATGTTGGTGCCGATGGCGAAAATAACCTCCGGCTTCTCCATGTCCCGGAGGGGATTGCTCATCGCACCGCGGCCAATCGTGGCTGCCAGACCGGCAACCGTCGGAGCGTGTCACGCTCGACTACAGTTATCGATATAGTTCGTCCCGAAGCTGGCCCGGATGAATTTCTGCATCGTGTAGGCGGCTTCATGCGGCGCGCGCCCCGACGCCACGCCGTAGATCGCCTGCCGCCCGTAGCGGTCGCGGACCTTCCTGAATCCGCTCGCCGCGAATTCCAACGCCTCGTCCCACTCGCATTCGTGGAGTTCCCCATCCTCGCGCCGGATCATCGGTTTGCTGAGACGGTCGCTGTGCTGGACGAAGTCGAAGGCGAATTGGCCCTTGATGCAAAGCGCGCCTTCATTGGCGGGGCCGTCCATAGCGGGTTGCACGCCAACAAGTTTGTCCCCCTTGGTCAGAAGATCGACCGAGCAGCCCACCCCGCAATAGGGACAAATCGAACGCGTCTTCTTGATCTCGCCTTCCGTGTCGGCATCGCGCAGGGCCTTGCGGTCGCCAAGCGCGCCAGTCGGGCACGTCTGCACGCACTGGCCACAGAAGGTACACTGCGAATCCTTCAGTCGGTGGTTGAATTCGGTGATGATCTGCGTGCCGAAACCTCGGCCCATCACGTTGATCGCGTAGTCCCCCTCCTGCTCGGCGCAGACCCGCACGCAGCGATAGCACGAAATACAGTTGTCATAGTCGCGGAGGATGAAGGGATTCGTGTCCTCCACGTTTGAAGTCCCGGACTTCTTCCCGGCGAAGCGTCCTGTGCGGGCCTCGTAACGGTCGACGAGGGCAACCAGTTCCTGCGAGGCATAACCGCTGAGGGGATTGACATCGAGGCTTCGGTTCTCGGAAACGACCATCTCCAGAAGCGTCCTGCGGTACTTCTCAATGGCCTCGGTCGTCGTGTGTGCAACCATGCCATCGGTCGCCAAGGTCGCGCAGGAGGCGACAGGCGCGCGCATGCCTTCGACCTGCACCACACAGAGGCGGCAGGCACCGAAAGCTTTGAGGCGATCGTCGTAGCACAGGGTCGGCACCCGCTTGCCCTGCCGGGAGGCTACCTCGTAAAGGGTCTCACCTTCCGTGAAGGTGACGGCGTTTCCGTCGAGCGTCATGGTGAGGACGCGTTCGTCTTCGAGGGAATCGGGGAGCGTGGTCATGGAGTGCGTATCGGGGTTCGAATAAACGAAGACTACCCTTTACCATCGCGGCCATCAAGCACATCCTGCGGCCCGAGCACGGCCTGCCGACCAACAAAAAGCCCGGACAGTCATAAACTGTCCGGGCTCTCGGATTTTCGCCACCGGTATCCCGGCAAATGCGGGACCGCGCGGTGGTCGAATGGGTCTGCCCAATGGGCAGCGAGGAAGTGCTACTTCTTCTTCGCGGCTTTCTTGGCAGCTGCTTTCTTGGCCGGAGCTTTCTTAGCAGGGGCCTTCTTGGCGGCCGCTTTCTTAGCAGGGGCCTTCTTGGCGGCCGCTTTCTTAGCGGGTGCTTTCTTCGCGGGTGCCTTCTTGGCGGCCGCTTTCTTAGCAGGCGCTTTCTTGGCGGCCGCTTTTTTGGCGGGGGCCTTCTTCGCTGCTTTCTTTGCTACTGTTTTCTTTTTTGCCATGGCTTTTGTTTTGTTTCGCTGAAGGCCTACCGGCCGAGCATTGACTTTGGGCAGCGGCAAGCGCGAGGCGCCTGACATCCACCACCCTATCATTGGAAGTCCCTTCGCTTCTGAAGTTCCCTCACTTCGTTACCGAAGCGTGGCGACATCACGATGGTCCTCCCAAACGACCGCACAAATAATGCACCGCCCATGCACGGTCAAGAAATTTTGTTAGCAGATAAAAACACCCAACCCTGGATTTTTAAAATCTTCGAACACCCATCACGCCGCCCCTTCGGGATTGTTGCAATGTTAGAATCTTCTGCGGGCTGGCCTTAGCAGTCGAGAACGGCCTGGCGATCGATGCCCCGGAGTTCGAAAAGGCGAATGATCGTATCCTCGATGAGATTGTTCGGACAGGAGGCCCCGGCGGTAATCCCAATGACAACATGGTGGTCGGGGTCGAACAAGGATTGCGAATAGGTCGTGCGCTCGGCCCGGCTCTCGAGGTCGAAGTGAGTAATCTCCTCAAGGGAGCGCAGGCAACGCGAATCACGGATAAAGAAGGTAGGCAATTTCTCCTGGGCGATCTCGACGAGGTGCGAAGTGTTGGAGCTATTGTAGCCGCCGACAACGACAAGGACGTCCATCGGCGAACGGAGCATCTCATAGAGAGCGTCCTGACGTTCCTGCGTGGCGCCGCAGATGGTGTCGAAAAACATAAAGCGCCCTTCCAGACCAAGCTTCCCATCGCGTTCGGCGACGGCGGCCGCGATTCGACGCTGCAGTTCCTCGGTCTCTCCCTTAAGCATCGTTGTCTGATTGGCCACGCCGACCTTCTCCAGATGGAGATCGGGATCAAACCCGTTCGAATGGGCTCCACGGAAGCGTTTGAGGAACGCTTCCCGATCACCTCCATCGCGGATGTACGCACACACGTAATCCGTATCCTCAAGCGTGAGGACGACGAGGTAGTGCCCGTCGCCGTCGCCGAGCGCCCGCGAGGCCGTCGCACGGGTCTCCTCGTGACCGGACTTGCCATGAATGATCGAAGTAAGCCCGGAACGCGCGTACTGGCGCACGCGCTTCCACACACTCATCACATCACCGCAAGTGGTATCGACAATCATGCAGCCCTGGTCCCGGAGCTGCTCCATGATGCGCGTTTCGGCACCGAAGGCGGGAACGATCACGACATCATTGGCGCCGAGATCACCGATAGCCGCGTCGGGAGTATTTCCGGCGAGGTTCTTGATCCCCATTTCGCGGAGCTGCCGGTTGACCTCGGGATTGTGGATGATCTCCCCGATCAGGTAGAGGTCCTGCTCCGGAAAAACCTTCCGCGCCGCATACGCGAGATCGATCGCCCGTTCGACGCCATAGCAAAAGCCAAACTGCTGGGCGAGCTTGAGCGTGGTGTTCCCGATCGTGATGTTGCCACCGTGGTCGCGCATCTTCTCCACGACACTACTGCGATAATGCTCCTCCACTTCGGCCTGCACCCGCTGCATGACTTCCGGCGTGCGGACGTTGATGCTTCGTGGCCGCTGGTCGGCGTTTTTAGGTCGGTTCGCTTGCGGAGACGGTTCG
Source organism: Verrucomicrobiales bacterium (assembly GCA_024641425.1). Lineage (GTDB taxonomy): Bacteria > Verrucomicrobiota > Verrucomicrobiia > Verrucomicrobiales > DEV007 > JAHEDC01. The sequence goes on from JAHEDC010000025.1 coordinate 16,306, forward strand.
TTGGACATGGACACCCGGTCGGCGCGATTCGCCTAGTTCGCAAACACCGGCTTCGATGGGCCGGACATCGGTCCTTCGGAAATCATGAAGGCGTTCGGGGGATCGGGATCCAGGAAGTCGACCGGTCTGGGAACATCGCGTCCTATCGTCGCGTCCTCGGGCTGCGTTCGCGCGATGTTTACCCGCGTTCCATTGTTCACGAGGGCGAAGAATTTATAAGCCGTGTTCTTGTGCAGTCGCAGGCAGCCGTGGCTTCGCCCCACCGGATGGACGTACCCTTCATGAAATCCGTAGCCGGGTTGGAATTCAACCCAATAGGGCATGGGATGACCAACATAGCGGGCTCCGGCCGGAAGATTTCGGCTCTCGCATTTGATGATGTTGCCATCCCGCAGAACGCCAAACCCATAGGAATTGGAACGCTTCTTCGCGTTCTTGAAGAAGACGCGGAAGTTCCCGGTCGGCGTCGGTTTCTCCGGTGTCCCCCCACAGGTGGCCGCGACCAGCAGGGGACGGTTGCCTTCCATCACGTAAACCTGCTGCTTTTCCAAGCTCACCTTCACCATGACATTGACCGGATTGTTCGGGCGGAAGGCCGGTGGATCAGGATTTCCGGCCATCTTTTGCGTCACCGCGCAACTCGGCGCCAACGAGATCAGAGCAAGTGCCCCAAAAAGGCGACCGACATTGAAAATTGCGGAGCATTTGCCATGGGTTCTCGAATTCCGGGCCGCATTTTGATTCCTTCTTCTTTTCATCGTCGCTTTTCCTGGTTCGTGTGAGGGCAAAGAAACCCTAGAAAATTGAATTTTCGCACACTCAGACATTTTTTTCTTCAAAATAGTTGACTTCGCTTAAAAATCCGGCTTTCTTGCCAAAGCTACACGTCAGTAGCGATTTGTTTGTGTTTCATGTTTCCGGAAACCCGGCCTCACAAGGGCCGGGTTTTCTCTTTCCCGGAATGGCTCGTCAGACAGGCGAGGGAGGGTCGCCGAAATGCTTTGTCGTCGCTGCGATATACGGCGAGTGCCTCGCAACCCGGGCCTCGAACCGTTCACGAAGGCCGCTTCCCGAATCGTCCGGTCCATTTGGAAGGTCTTCGACGACGGCAGCGAGCAAGGCAACCAAGGCTTCAACGTCCGCGAGATGAACGGATTCCTCCGCAATGCGGAAATCGGGCCCGCAGTTATGGTAGTTGCCCAACGCGACGGAGATCCCGGCGGTGCGGATGCCATAGGCCTGGAGTGCGCTCGCCTCGCAGGATCCCCGGTCGAGCAAAGCCCGCTGCACGGGCAACCCGCGCCGCGCCGCGACACTCAACAGAGCCGAAGTGGCCGCGTGGTCGAAGATGGAAAGACGGTCCCCGACACGGCACATTGGTCCCCAGCCGGGAACGGCGCTCCCGACGGCCACGCTCGTTTCGACGGAGACAAAGATCGTGCCCTCCGACAGCGGCCAGCGCCTCGCCAGCTCTACCGCACCGACGAAGCCGACTTCCTCAGCCCGCGTGAAGATTCCGCAGCACTCCGCTTCCGTGCCGCTTCGCTCCAAGGCCCGCAACATGGTAACAATCGCCGCACAGCCGACAAGATCATCGCAGGCGCGACTGTGGATCGTGCCATCGTCACGGGCCTCGAAATCGACAAGATCCCACATGGCGAAATCTCCGAAAACGCGCAGGACGGGTGACGCGAAATACTCCGCGGGCACCCCACCAAGGAAGGTGAAGCCTCCGTGGCGTCGATGCGTCTCGGCCGCCGGGGGCTCCGAGGCCCCTTCCACGGAACGCACCCATCCCGGATGATCCATATGCGATCCGAAAGCCCAGGTCGCGCGGCCGTTCCCTGCCCCGCCGCGCGCGTAGCGCGCCACGAGATTGCCGAAGGCATCCTCGGTCACCGTAACGTGGGAGCACTCGGACAGAAGTTCGCGAATGGCATCGCGCACCGCGTATTCATGAAAGGGCGCGGTCGGTCGGGAAAGGATCGACTTCAGGACATGGAGAACATCCGCTTGCTGCATGGGGCTCGGTTGGGCTAAGGATCGGGATCGGTTGGAAAGTGCGATTCCGCGCCGACCGGTAGCCCATCTTTTCCATGAAATCCATTCTGAAGAAACTCCGCTACCGCCTCGAATGGCTCCTCGTCCTCTGCGCGATGGCGGTCATCCCCCTCCTCCCCCGACCCGCGATCCTTGCCCTTTCGCGGGGACTTGGATGCCTTGCCTACCTCGTCGACAAGCGGGGCCGAACCACCGCCCTTCAGAATCTCCGCGCCGCGTTTCCCGTCGAGGCAATGCCGGTGGCCGAACTCCGGAGGATCGCGCGCGCCTCTTACCGGCACTTCGCGCAAAGCATGTGCGATCTTTTCTGGGGACGTCGGCTCACTCATGGGAATTTCTCGAACTTCGCCCGTTTCGAATTCGAGGACGACGAGGCGGTGCGCGCCGCGAAGACAACCGGCGCGATCTGGGTCACTCCGCACTACGGGAATTTCGAATGGATCGCGCTTTGCATGGGCTTTCGCGGCTATCCCTTCTGCATCGTGGCCGAGGATTTCAAGAATCCCTTGCTCACGACTCTCTTTACCCGATGCCGCGAGCACAGCGGACATACCATTATTCCACAGGAGCGCGCGATGATCCGCCTCCTCAAGCACCTGAAGCACGGAGGTCACGCGGCCTTCCTTCCCGACCTCACGGTAAGACCCAGCAATGCCGCCACCGTGATCGATTGCTTCGGGCTCCGCACCTCCGTCACCCTTCTCCATGCCATGCTCGCGCAACGCACCGACCTGCCGATCATTCCCGGTATCTGTCTTCCGCAAAGCGATGGCACTTATGTCCTGAAGGGATTCCGTCCCCTCGAAATCCCGGATGGCGCGACAACCCAACAGATTGCCCAAGCCTGTTGGAATGTCTTCGAGCCTACCATTCGGAACGCCCCGGCCCCGTGGCTCTGGATGTACAAGCATTGGCGCTACCGCCCGAGAGACAGCGACCAGGGAGACCGCTACCCCGCCTACGCCAACCATGCCAAGGCCTTCGACAAGTTGGTCACAGCCCACCCGCCCGCGATCGGGGATTCCTAATTCCCGCTCCGGAAGCGAACGCTCAGCCGGATAAAGCGGCGGCTGGCCTCGCGCGGCATGCGATCCCGAAAAGCGAGGCGACTCTCGCTGTCTTCCATGATGTCAATGGACTCCGCGCCACTTACCCAGTGGGCGAGATCGGAGGATACCTCGGGGATATAGTCGATGGCCGAACGTCGCACCCGCTCGATAGTGAGCGTCTGGTAGGTCGCTCCGGCAATACTTTCGAAACCCAGCGATATTCCGGTGCCATCCCCGCCGGCCAGAGCCGCTGTCCCCAGGGCGAACTCCATCATATTCGAGATCCCGTCGCCGTCCGGATCCGCCTCCCAGCCCGCGATCTCGGGATTCATCGAGGACGAACCGAAGGTCGTTTCGAGCCAGAGCAACGGATCATTCGCGTCCATGCCCAGCACAAGACTCGCGCTCCGCATGTGACACGATTCGTCCGGAGCATTGATCTGCCCGACGATCGCGATCGTGGCATCCGCCACACACCACTCGACCGGAGTCGCAATTCCACTCGCCGCAGGCCACATCCACGATGGATGGGTAATGAGAATCCACTCCACGGTCTGACCGCTCGCCCGCGAGTCGAACCCCCAGATGTATCCTTGATTCTGCGGGGAGAAATCCGGATCCGAGGAGTCGACGATGACGGATCCGGTGACAAAGCGGAACGTCTCGTTGTAGCTCGAACTGCCTGCGGCATGCCAATGAGCAACCCATTCGTTCCGATTGGCGACTGTCGGCGCGAAGCCCGGCTCGAAGGCCCCAAGCTCGAAGGTGAAACCCGCATCCATCGCACTCGACGCCCCTCCGCTCGTGAGGTTTGTTGCGAAACGCTCGCTCCCCCAATTCACCTGGGCTGCCTGCACGGTTCCCAGGGACACCACAACGGAAACCATCCCGAGCGTCCTGCGGACTCGGCCGCTCCCGGACATCGCCGAAATGCCCTTTTGATCACATTTGATTCTCAATAAATCCATAAATCCTGTCGCGTTGCATTAAATCTAACAATTATATAAATTTCCGCAAGTTAATTATGATAATTTTATCTAGAATCAATATTGAATTTGAGAATTCGGCATCCTGGTCCTTTTCATCTTCTCTTCGAGGGCATGGAATTGATTTATTTAATTGAAATATTGAATAATTGAATTCACACTATGAAACATTGATTCCAAAACCTAGAATCCTGAGTTCACGCTGCCCTTTCTGTAATGGAGAGCTGGAAATCACGCGTCTGCACTGTGGGGATTGCAGCACGCAGATTGAGTCGACGCTGCCGGTGCCGGCGTTTTTCCGGCTTCCCAACGACCTGCAGGACTTCGTGCTCGTTTTTCTCCGCTGCCGGGGGAACATCCGCGAGGCGGAGAAGGAGCTGGGCATTTCCTATCCCACGGTGTGCAAGCGGCTCGATCTGGTGAACGAGTTGCTCGGGAATACCAGCTCAGGCGGCGACGCGGCGGCGCCAAAACGCCTCGACCGGAACGCGATTCTCCAACAAGTCGAAGAAGGCACCCTCACCGCCAAGCAGGCGGCCCAACTCCTCAGAGAAAAACCATGATTACCCATTCCCTTCACGTAAACTGGTACCCCTTGCTCCTGACGACGGTGCTCTTCGCGGCCGCTCCCGCCGTCATTCTGCTGCGGAGGTACCTCGCCATCGCTTTCTCGGACGCGGTGGGACTTTTCCTCCTCGGCTCGCTGGCCGGGACCGCCGTGATCGCGGCGAACATCGAACAGCAGACCATGGGCCTCCGCCTCGCCCGAAACGAATTTCTGGGATTCGTCATCGTGGCCTCGATGTTCGTCTTCACCCTCTGCCTCGGCACCTTCCTCATCAAGCTCTACCGGAAATGGATCGGCGGAAAGGTCACGGAAGAGGAAAATCTGCCGGGCATCGAGGGCGTCCGCGCCTGGATCCGGGGGGGCAATCTCGTCTGCGCCCTTCTCATCGCGACAACCGCCTGGCGCGGATTCGGCCATTCCTTCTTCGGCGTCCTCCTCCTCTGCCTCGCCGCCCTCGTCGCCTACCCGCTCCTGCGGAACCTCGGAAGCCAGCCCGCATCCCTCCCGGCGACCGCGGCCCCTCCCGCTTCCGATCCCTCCCTCTCCAACGAACGCGACCGCGTGCTCAGGATGCTTGAGAGCGGGGCAATCCAGCCCGACGAGGGAGCGGAACTCCTCAGTGCCCTCGGGGAGTCGGTGCCGGCCGGGGCCGCGACCGCCGCCGCCCGCCCGCCGCTCGGTGTCGGGCAGCGCCTCGCCCTCGCGGGAGCGGTGCTGGCCTTCATCGGCTTCGTCCTTCCGTGGTTCTCGTTCAACCTCGGGCGCGAACTCCAGCACGCGGCCGATCAGCTCGGAAACCAGATCACCCTCCCCGAAATGCCGGCGGAGATCGCCGGTTCCCTGCAGAACCTCACCGGATCGATCCGCTCCCCATCGATGCGCGTCACGGGGGCGGAAGTCGGGAACGGTCTGGGATGGATCATCCTTTTCATGGCGGCGGGCATCGCGCTTCTTTCCACCGTC
>JAHEDC010000025.1:21942-26962 GCA_024641425.1 Verrucomicrobiales bacterium
TTTCCGTTGGAGCCTTCCTCCTCGGCGCCGCCCTTCTCGTTTATCTCTCCTTCAACGGATTCCGTTCGATCAGCCTCGGCTTCCCGGTCGTCATCTCCGGCTACGTCTGCCTCGCCCTGTCCCTTTTCCGGAATCCCGAAGCCTCCTCTCCCGCTCCCGCAGGAGAGCCCCTTACAAAATGAAACTCGCCTTGTAATTGCCCGCTCCCTTGAACAGACCGAGGATGTGTCTGTCCAAAAACAGAACCCCTTCATTCCCATCCATTACCATGAACGATCCCTTTTCCACCAATCCGGTCAATCCCTTTGAATCCGCGAACACCGGGGCCTCCGCGCCGCAGGCAGAACCCAAAGTCGACGCCGAAGCGCAGGGCGAGCCCGAGGCCGATACCTCCGCGACACGCAACGCCGCGAAACGCCTCGTGGATGGAGTCGCCGAGGCCCTTAAAAAGGGAAAGTCGGACGCCGCCGAGGCCGCCCGGCAAGCCGCTCCCAAAGTCAAGGAAGGCATGAACAAGGGAGCCTATGGTGCCGCCTACGGCCTCTCCTTTGGAGCCAGCTTCGGCCTCACCCTCCTGCGCGAGGTTCTTCCCGGGGCGCTCCGGGCAGGCTTCGCCTCCGGCTGCGAAGCCGGCAAGGCCGCCGCCAAGCGCGCGATGTCGCCCCAGCCAAAGCCCACCACTGCCGAGCAGGAAGCCGCCGCCGGCCCCGTCATCGACGCCGACGGCACTCCCGCCCCCGGATTCTAGCATCTTCCTATCGCGCCGGAATCTCGTTCAGCGTGTAATACCCGACCGGATGCAGGAGCGGGCGTCCGTCCCTTGCGCGCACGCCTGGCAACTGGAGCTCGTGGATATTTCCCTTCACGAGACCGTCCACGACCAAATGCGCCGATTTCCCGTCGTCGCCGAGTCTTACCGACGCGATCTTCGGCACGGTGTGATCGACGATGGGGCTGCCGTAGCTCGACTGGTAGATGTAGGTGTAGCACTCCATCGCGTAAGACGCGGGATCACCCGCCGTCGCGGGATCGACATTGTCGGTGAAGACGAGGTCGAAGCCGTCGGGGGCGGCGCGCATTTCGAGCACCTCGAAGGGCGTTTTTCCGGACCAGTTCACGCGCTCCAGGGCGAAAGGCGCGCGCCCGGTCGAGCCCCATCCCCGGTTCGTTCCGCTCGTGAAAAGGGAACCGTCGGGGGCGAACCTCACCGCCACGTTGCCGGAGCCGAAGCCCTTCCGGAACGGAAAACACGCGCCCTGATAAACCCCGTTCACCTTCTCGAGGAACACACGCTGGATCGTCGATTGCGTCTGTTCCGCGATGAAGAGCTGGTTCACGAAAGGGCCGAACCTGCCGGTGGTGTCGCAGGCGATGCCCGCCGGTGACTGTCCCATCTTCCCGTGCGGAAGCACGCAGGCCGGCGGCACGAGCTCCGGCAGCTTCTCCCGCTCGATGACCATGCGGCTACCGCTCTTCGGATCCGGCGGCTGCGGCCCGATGGCATCGGTGAGCGCGTAGTAGCGGTTTCCGGTCGGGCTGCCCATGAAGCCGCCCGGCTTGAGGTATTTCAGCGAGCTGGATCCGTTCCACGGCCCCTGGTTGTCGCAGTAGAACATGTCGCCGAGATGGTTCTCGCCGATCCCGCCCGGCGACCGCACGCCACTGCAGGTCGGAAGCATCTTCCCCTCCGGCGTGATCCGCACGCACCAGCCGCGAAAATCCGAGGCCGCCCCGCCCGAGCCGGTGAGGCAGAGCACGACCCAGAGGTTGCCCTCCGCGTCATGCCGTGAGCCGAAGGCGTATTCGTGGTAGTCGCCGTTGATCCCCCAGTCGGAATTGACCGCATCAAAAATGTCCGCGCGTCCGTCGCCATCGGTGTCGACCATCCGCGTGACCTCCGGGCGCTGCGTCGCGTAAAGCGCGCCGTCCTTCCACGAAAGCCCGAGCACCTCGTGCAGTCCGCTCGCGAAGAGGGAGAATATCGGCTCCCCCGACGCGCCCGCCATCGCTTTGTCGATCAGATAGATCTCGCCGCGGCGCGAGGACGCGGCCAGGCGGTCTCCGGGCAGGATCTCCAGACTTCCCGCTTCCAGCACCACGCCTTCGGGCACGGGGATCGGCGTGATCGGATAGTAATCGGCCTCCGTCGGATCGGCGGCCCGCGCGAGGCCGCCCGGGAAGCCAACGAAGGTGAGAAGGGCGAGGACTTTTGGGAGCATCGATTTCATTTCCACGAGAGGGTTTCGGTGATTGTGACCTCGCCGTTCCGGAGCGAGAGGGGAAGGAGCAGTTCGAAGCGGTCGCCGGAGGGACGAAGGACGGGTTCGCCGTCGGAGGACGTAGCAAGCCCGATATGGAGCAGGTCATCGACGACAAAGCGCCCGTCATCCTGCCGTTCGATCTTCTTTCCGACCGCCGCGCGGAATTGGAACACGTCCCCAAAGATTCCCGAGAGACGCAGCGTGCGTGTGAATCCGGCGTCATTCGTCGCCGTGCCACCGCCGGGAGTGAAGGCGTCCTCGACCTCGAGGTTGCCAAACGTGTAACGGAAGGTCGGAAACCGTCCCTCCTTCGAAAGGGTGTAGCCTTTGAAGACATCCGCGTCTTCGGCCCGCATCGCGCTCTTCTTCCGCGCCGTGTCCGGCCAGGGCGTCCCGGCGCTCTCAAGCACCGCGAAAGGGGAGCCCGTCACCGGGGAAACGACCCCGTATCCCAGCGGCGGCTGCTCGCCCTGGCCCCGCCCCTCCCAATGGCGCTTCGCGTCTATGAAACCACCCTGCCAGATCATGGCCAGACAAAGCGCGTCGGCGTCGAAGGCCAGATTCACGCCCCCCGGATACCCGACCCCGATGGCCCGGCTCCCCGCTCCCGCAATGAAATTCCGGTAGATGATGGCCTCGCCGTTCCTCGAAACCAGCGGAATCCCTACCGGCATCGCCGAATCCCCGCCCCGCCGCCGTTTCACTCGGGGCGAAAGCACCTCGCCCTCGATCCCCGGGCCGGACCAGCCGAGAAAAAGCGAGGCGTCCGCATGCCCCTGGAAGTAGGCGAGCTCGATTGGGTGATCGCCCTTGGTCAGACGCACCTTTTCCCTTTTGGCCGAGTGACCGTGGATGCCATCGTGGTCGATGACGACCTTGTCGTCGATCCGCAGGCGGGAGCCATCGTCGGAGGAGAGCTGGAACACGTATTCCCCGTCCGTCGGCACGCGCAGGTTCCCGGTAAAGACAATCCCGAAGCGCTCCTTTCGTTTCGCCACCCCGATGTCAAAGAGACCGCTTGGAACGTGATCCGTGGTCACCGGCGTGAGCGCGTCGAAGTCCGGGAGGCGCTCCCAGTTTCCCGTGTAGAGCATGTATCTGACATCCGAGATTCCGCTCGCCCGCGCGCCCACCGTCATCTCCCCCTTCATGAAGGCGGCGTGGCCCGGCAAGGTGCAGACATAGGGATAGACGCCCTCGGCAGCGGGCGCGGTGAAATAGAGCACCGTCGCGGAATGCGGGTCGGCCATCGCCGCCGCGAAGAGCAGTTTCGGATGTTCGGGAATCCACTGTTTCTCGAATCCGTCTCCGGCCAGTTTCCAGGCTTCCTGCGCCACTTCCATCCCGGCGCCCTCGCCGGGCCGGCAGACGATCAGGTTGTGGTGCATGTCGTCGCCATTCCGCAGCACCAGGCGCACCTTGGCCCCGGGTGCGACCTGGAAGCTTTCCGTGTCGTACTTCATCTGACCGGCCAAGGTCCCGATTACGATCTCGGTGTCCGCCTTCCCGAAGCCTTCCGGCGGCTCCTGAACCGCAAGCCAGGCCGAGACAAAGGCCTTGTCCTCCGCAGCCAGCGCCTCCATCGCCACCCGTATGTCCTGGCCCTCACGCGTCCGCAGCAGAACCCCGGCGTCACCCGCGTCAAGGAAGTCCGCCTCCACCGCCTTTCCCTTCACCATCCATGCGCGCACGCCCCCAGCGGACACCGAGGCATGATGCCCGCCATGCTGCGCGTGAAGACTCCCGCACAAGAAAAGGGGCAGGAGGAATCGGAAAGACGAGAAATGCCGTATCATAGGGACTATGAAAGGTCTTTTCGGTCCCGTTTAACAAGAAAGAAAGTGCGCTTGTCCTCCTTCCTCCTGAGAGGGCGCCTGCACGATGTCCGCGCCGAATCAGGTCGTTCCGGATGTCCCCTGGCATCGTCCTCCTGCTCCGTATCCTCCATCATCGTCGCCCTCCACCATCTCGGTGTCCAACGTTTCATTGAAAGGCCTGCACGTCTTCCCTGTGATCAGAATCCGGATTCCCAAGGCCGGCCACCGATCCACGACTTTTCCCCAAATTCATGATCGGCCTGCAAAGGTAGGCTCCCATCGAGCTTCCACCCGAGCTTGTCCGTCGCCCACACACTGCCCTCCGATCCATCTTGCCCCACATCGCGAAACCCGCGATACTGATGTTTCTTTCGCAAAACCCCGATCGACACCCTCGCCATGTCCCCCTTCCCTACGCGCCGCAACTTCCTCCACCGTTCAGGCCTCCTCACGGGAGGCACCCTCGCCGCACTCGGCGATCTCGGCATCCTCGGCCGCCTTCCCCGCGTCTCCGCGCAGGAAGCGAAACCCGACCCTGGCATCGTCCGTTTCCAGCCCGAGATCGAACCCCTCGTGCGCCTCATCGAGGACACCCCGCGCGACCGCCTGCTTGAAGCCGTTGCCGAGCGCATCCGGGGAGGGCGCGTCACGTATCGCGAAGTCGTCGCCGCTCTCTTCCTAGCCGGCATCCGGAACGTCCAGCCCCGGCCCACCGTCGGCTTCAAGTTCCACGCCGTCCTTGTCGTGAATTCAGCCCATCTCGCCAGCATGGCCTCGCCGGACAACGAGCGCTGGCTTCCGATCTTCTGGGCCCTTGATGCTTTCAAATCCTCGCAGGAGGCCGACCAGCGCGAAGGCGACTGGACGATGGACGCCGTGGACGAGGCCCGCGTCCCGCCCGCGCACCTGGCGCACGAGGCCTTCGTCGACGCCATGGTAAAA
>JAHEDC010000360.1 GCA_024641425.1 Verrucomicrobiales bacterium
GCCCGGGAAGCGTGCGCCTGCATTCCACGCCCGGTCGAGGGGACGCCGCCAGGCGGGACGCCCATCGTCGGCGAATTGTGGGAGGCGCTCGAGATAGGCTCCGGGGTCCTCATCGAACGTCGTCACGCAATCCCGGCAGCAGAAGTGGACCGCCTTCCCTTCGTATTCCGAACGAAAGCGCGAGAGTGCCTTCTCATCCGGTTGGACCGGGCACCAGGTATTGCCGAGGTCCTCGGCGGGGGCGCGCGTCGCGAACGGGAAAAAGAACGTGGCGAATAGAAAGAGAAGCAGTCCGAACCGGCGGAGGGTGGTCGGTGCGGGCGTTCGTGAAAGGGATGAAACGGGGAAGGACGTCAATGATAGGGAAGCTAGGCGGCGATCGGGGAGGCTCAATGTCCCGGTTTGTTTGTGAAACGCAATCGCTATGAAGCGTTTGAGGGATTTCCCTCTCCTTTAGATCGACATTCAAATAAAACTAGAATACTCGAATTTCCATATTACATGTACATAATTGTCATATTTTTTGTGATATGGAGACAGGAATTCGAACGGAATCAACCCTTCATCCACCTTTGAAAGCGGTCGGCGGATCGGATGCGGCCGGGATTCTCGGGGAACGCGAACTGGCCGCCGCCCTGCCGGGATTCGGGAGTTTCCAGTGCGTGCGGCAAGGCAGGGAAAACGCGGTGTATGTGGCCACCTATTCTTCGGGTCAAGTGTTCTCGGTAAGGGTGTCTCGCGCGCGGCTCCAGGGGTGGGTGGAGGCGGATGGCTCGGCGTTTCTGCCGGACGTGCGGGCGGCGATGGCGTTGCGTCATCCGAATCTTTTGGCCGTGTTGCATTTTACACGGTGCGGCGAGTATTTCATCGTGGTGACGGAGTATGTGGAGGGGCGTTCCCTGGGAGAGTTGCTTCGAGCGAAGCAGATTGATGTCCGCGGTGCCTTCGAGATCATGCTACAGGTTTGTGAGGGAGTCGGTTATGCGCACGCCGAGGGGGTGTTGCATCGGGCGCTGAGTCCCGAGTGTGTGATCGTGGAGGCGAGCGGGCGCGCGAGGGTGGAGGGATGTGGTTTCGCGAACGTGTACTTCCCCATCTGGGACGAAGCGACGAAGGGAGCTCGGATGCTGGATTATGTTCCGGTCGAGTTGCGTTTGCCGGGAATGGGAGCGGCGGGGCCCCGGAGTGATATCTATTCGATCGGAGTCATGCTCTATCTGATTTTTACGGGCAGTCTGCCCAAGGGGTCGTTTTTTGCCCTGCCATCGCAGAAGGCGGGAGTGGAGGCGTATCTGGATGACGCGGTGTTGCGGGCGATGCACTCGAGCAGCGACAGCCGTCCCGAGAACATTCCGGAGTTGATCGAGGAGCTGACGGGACGGCGACGGCGCTCGTGGAAGGGGATCGAAGGGGAAACGAACGATGAGTGGAGCGGGAAAAAGGAGTTGGCCGAGAACTCGGCGGATGGAGCGCTCAGTTGGATCCGGAACTGGATGGTGTGGACGGTGCTCGCGGTGTTGCTCGCGATGGGAGGAACCGCCGCCTATCTCGTGCGGGGAAAGAACCTGTTCGAGGAGTCCGCCGGGGACAGCGCGGTGCTACGATTCCTGACCCGCATTAGCGCGGCGGGGAAATTATTGGCCGACGGAGAACGATTGAAGGGACTGGCGGCGATGACGAATATCGCGGCGGAGATGCCCCTGGATCTCCGGACTTTGGGAAGTCTGATCGATGCCTTGATCGCGAACGGCGAGTATGACGCGGCGCTGGATTTGGGGCAGGGAGCGCTGGATCGGATACCCTCTGAAATCGCGAACCGCGAGGCCCTCGTCGGGCGCTTTTCCGACGCGAGACAGCGGATCGAGGATTTCCGCAAGATGCGGCGGCTTGCGGCACTGGCGCGTGTGGAAGGCAGGGCGCGGATGGAGCACGAGGCCTTGCTGAAAGCCCAGGAGATCATGCCGATGGACAAGGAAGTCTCGGCTGAACTGCAGGAAAGCCCGGTCACGGTGCAGAATGAGATCCTCTCCGCGCTCGCCATCGTGAAAGCAATGAACCCCGGGCAATCGGAGTGGCGCTATCAGGCGCGGATTCGGCGGGGATTCGCCGAACTTGACCTGAGCGGCAATGGCTCGCTCGCTGACCTGTCGGGATTGGCGACCGCGCCGGTTCGCTCGCTGGATGTGTCGAATACGGCGGTCATGGATTTGGGAGTCTTGAAGGACCTGCCTCTACGGATGCTCGTTTTCGAGGGGACTCCGGTCGTGCGCGTGCCGGACGAGGCTTGGTTTTCCGCGATTCCCATTGTTCGGGGCGCGGTTGCCGGCAATCCGGTGGAGAGAGCTGGGGCACCGGAAGACGGCAAAAGGTGGGTGAACGGGCTCGGAATGCGCTTTCGTTCCCTCCCCGGAGAACGGGTCATGCTGGCGGAGCGAGAGACGAGTGTCGCCGAATTCCGTGCCTTCGTCTCCGGCCTGGGAGCGGGAAAAGGAGATGTTCTTCAGGGGTTTTCCGAAGGCCGATGGCAGCCGATCAAGGGCGATTGGCAAGAGCCGGGGTTCGAGAGCGGAGAGGACTTTCCGGTCGTCGGCGTGAGTGCGCTGGAGGCGGAGGCATACTGTGCCTGGCTTACCGAACGGGAACGCCGGAGCGGGGTGATCGGAAACGGGCAGCGCTACCGCCTGCCGCTCGATCTTGAATGGAGTGCCGCCGCCGGGATCGCGGATCATCCCATGTTGGGTGCCCTCGTTCGTCCGCTCCAGGTGAGATCCGGCGAAGACATGAAAGTGGCGTCTCCGTGGGAATTGGAGATCCTCGTTGGTCTGGATCGGGAGGAGGATCTCATCGAGACGCTCCCGGTGGAGGCGGAATGGATTCGACCGAGGGCAGGAGCGAGTCCAAGGGGGGAGGGCTTCTATGACCTCGGTGGCAACGCGCGCGAATGGTGCTCAGATACCGTGGACTCCCAGGGACTAAGGATGATTGTCCGGGGCGGAGGGCGTGAGCATCGGCGGAGTGGAATCGAGCTGCGGGACGTGTTGCCGCGCATGGCGAGAAGAAATGATCTCGGCTTTCGCGTGGCCCTGGAACTCAAGGCTCCGGTCGAGGCCGCGCGGCTTCCGAATCAAATCGCGAAACGCGATTGGGCGGCGGCGCGCGCCGAGGCTCTCCGACTGGCTGCCGGAGCCGCCGATGCCTTTTCACGTGATGCCGGAAGGTCGTTCATCGAATTTTCACCATTGCTTGAAGCGGAGGGACGTTTCGCGCGACTGGGGGCAACGGAAGGCGTGGGTGCCTTCGAGGGAAACCACTACGGACTCGTCAGGATTCCGATGCCGTGGAGGGACGCGGGACGTTTCGCCGAGAGTCTTGGCGGACATCTCGCGAGCTTGTCCACGGAGGCGGAAGTCGCTTTCGTCCTTCGTCATTTTCTGCGCATCGACGATGCGCCAACGTGCTGGACGGGCGCGGTGATGCGGGATGAATTTGATCCGTGGGAATGGAGCGATACGGCGGACCCGGCGTTGCTCCTCTCCCGCATGGGCGAGTCACCGAAAAAAGAAGTCGCTTCCCTCCAGGAATCGATCGGTGTCATTCTCGCGGCTCCGTCTGCCGTTGCTTCCGGCAAGGAATTCCTTGAAGCCCGCTGGCTGTCGGCCCGTCATTCCGAGGCCCATTGCTTTCTGGTGGAATGGGAAGGATCTCCGGAAAGGAAAGGGGACGGGAAACTCGCGGTGGAACCGTAGCGGGCGGTCAGCCCGCGTCGATCCAGCGGACGAGGGGAGCGAGGGACTGCCCGCCGTCCTGGTGCCAGAAAAGGGAGGGGGACTGGGCATTGCCGAGCGGGCAGAGGCGGGTGGCTCCGAGGTCGGCGAGCGCGGTGGTGTGGGCGCTGTTGAACGGGTGGAGGGTGATGGCGGAAAGGTGGGGGCGCACCATCCAGAGGGCATCGGCGAGGTCGTCGGGGAGAGGTTTGACGAAGACAAAGCGATTGAGGCAGGAGGGAGCGAATTGCGGTTCCTCCTCGTAGATGACGGTCCAGTGTGTGCTGTCCGGTGATTCCCACATGCCAGCGCTCGGGTCGCTGGCGGCGCGGAAGCGATAGGCGCTGCGAAGGTGGAAGATCTCGGCGGCCTCCTCCGTGGTGACCGGGCCGCGCGGGGTGTGGACGTTGAAGGCCTCCATGGCGGCGGCGAGGCGCTCCGCGAAGGCGCGGGCGTCGCCGGCGACGTAGATGTCGTGGGGCGAGAGGCAGCCCTTCTGGTCGAAGAGGGAAACATCGCGGGCGGCGAGGGTGGCGGCGTCGCCCTCGGGATCGTCGAAGACGATGGCGAAACTCAGCTTGTGGCCGTGGCCGATGAAGATCTGCCGCGAGGAAACGCGGCGGCGGAAGTCGGCGACCGTTTCATCCGTGCCGAAGACGAGGACCGCGTTCGCCTTCTCCAGCCACTCGTCGTGCAGTCTTTCCGAAGTCTCGACGAGGGCGCGCAGGGGCGCGGGCAGGGCGTCGATGTAGGCTTCCAGCGCGGGCAGCCCGCCGGTGGGGAGTTTCAGGAGATTCCGCGAACCGAGGAGGAGGCCGCGGACGAGCGATTGGCGACCGGCCTCGGGGGTGTTCCCGCTCACGAGGTGAAGGATCGTCTCCGGGGCGACGGCGCGGGCGCGGAGGTCGCCGTAGGGTTGAAAGTCGTCGAGGATGTCGGCGTGACCGAGTTCGAGACGGACGAGTTCGAGGAGGGCGTCGGCGTTCTCGGGATCGAGCAAGGCGGCGCGCTGGCGGGTGGTGAGGGGATTCATATGGGAAAGAAATCGCGGGCGGAAAGCGAGCAGCCGCGCGGCGTCGCGGCCGGGTCGCGGCCGAGGAGTTCGAAGGTGTTGGCCGCACGCCGGATGGCGAGATCGCGGGTGGCGACGGCGGCGACGGAGCCGAGATTCGCGAGATCGTGGAGGACGAGGACACCGGTTTCGCCTTCCCCGACTTCCCGGCCGGTCGCGGGATCGAGGATGCGGACGCGCGTCCACGGCGGGCCGCTATGGACGCCATCGAGACCGCGCGTGTAGAACTGGCTGCTCAGTTCGGTCATGCTGTATTCGTTCAGGATCGCGTCCGCCGGGAGGGCGAGGTGTTCCGCGAAGCGGGCGTAGAGTTCCGTTTTCGCGAGCACGAGGCCGCTGCCCTTGTAGCCGCCGGTTTCCATGGCCAGGCTGCCTTCGGGCAGGGGAAAATCGCCGTGCTCGAAGAGGGCGACGAAGGCGAGGGCGGTGCCCATCAGGATGATCGGTTCGGAAAGGCCGCGTAGCTCCGCGATGGACGCGCCCGAGACGAACTCGCAGCCGAGGGTCGCGAACATGTGGACGAGCGACGAATCCCGCGCCTGCTCCGGCGGCAGGGACAGGGCGACGCGGCGGTGGCCGGGCAGCCCGAGCGCGTTCCATCCGAGGCGGATGGAGGCCTCGTAGAGGGCGAGCGACCGGAAATAATGCGTGCCGCGCGCGTCCGCCGTCGTGCCGCTCGTCCGGAAGGCCTCCGCGTGGTCGGAGACGGGAAACGTGGCGAGCGGCAAGCGTTCGTTCTTAAAGGCCTCGGTCGGCACGGCGGGAATCTCCCTCCAGTGCGAGGGCGCGGCGGGGCCGCAGAAGGCGGCATAGGGCGCGTTGAAGCGCCGCTGGAAGGCGCAGACCTCGAGCGCCAGCGCGGTGAAGGCGTCCTCGTCCGCGAGTGAGCCGTCCGCCATGGCGGCGAGGAGACGGTCGGAAAGTTCGCGGTATTCTGGGGCGTGATCGAGCACGGGATAAGGAGACCGTGCTCCGTTAGCGGTCAACCGTTGATTCCGGGAAATCGTTCGCAAGCGGACCGCTAAGGAGCGACGAGGCGGAAATACCGGGCTAGGGGCTGGTTCGGCACGCTCAGCTCGGTTCCGCTATTGGAAACGATGGGCGTGGAAGGGACATTATTCCAGGTCTTCATATCCGGGGATTCCTGAAGCTGCCAGCCGGCGGCCCATTTCGGCCATTTCAGATCGATGGTCGAGCCGACCGACAATGCGGCGGAGAGTGAGGGCAGCGCTTCGCGTGTGTAAAGGAGGGTCTCAAGATCGAAACTGAGGTCGCTGCTGGTCGCTGACGCCTGGTGGATTTGGACGGCGAGGACGTTGGGGCCGGTTTGGAAAGCGGCCGGATCGACGGGGACCCTGTGCCAAAGCGACTCGTCCGCGTTTCCGATCGCGATCAGGGCGCGCGTCGCGGAAGTGAGGGTTCCCTCGGGCAGGTTGTCGCGCAGGATTTCCACGCCATTCAAATACGCGACGATACCGTCATCGCGAAGAAAGCGCACGAAGGCCTGGGAGATGGCGGCGGGATCATCGACAGTGAAGGTCTGCCTGAAAAAGGTCGTGGTGTAGCGGGCCGAAGCGGGGCCGCCTTCGACGACGGTGATCTCGTCGCCATCTCCATAGCCGAGTTGGGCGGCGCCGGATTTCCAGGTTGCGGGGACGACGTAGGACAAATCCTTCCATGCCGCCGGAGCTTCGGTGCCGTCGTCGAGGAAGCGCCAGACCGAGCCGGCCGCGACCGGGACGAGAGGTTCGGGATTGCCGCCGCGCAATTCCAGATTGAAGCTGAGATCCGAGCTGGTGAGGTTCACCTGGTGGACTTCGACGGCGAGGACGTTTGTGCCGGTGAGGAGGGGGGGGCGGTTCACGACGATGGGGAAGAACGTTTGCTCAGCGCTCCCACTGACCGTGGACGCGGCGAAGGTTGCGGACGTGATGGGCCCAGCAGGCATGTTGCTGCGCGCGATTTCGATGCCGTTTAAATAGACCACCGCCCCGTCGTCACGTTGGAGGAGGAGGCGGAGCTGCTCGTAGTCGA
>JAHEDC010000026.1 GCA_024641425.1 Verrucomicrobiales bacterium
CGTCCATGCTCGCGACATACGAGTCCATGCCCTGGCTCACGTCGAGCCATTCGCGCTGGCTCTCGTGCGCGGCGAGCGCTTCCCTTTTCACCGGCTGCGTGGTCGTCGTATCGACGAAAGCCCCCGCCATGACCCGACGACGGAGGGGATCGCGGAGCCCGTGCGGCATCGCGTGATAGACGGCGACATCCTGGTCACTGGTCGCCCGAGGCGGGTCGGTGCCCAGATTCGGCATGCCGCGCGAAAACGCAGCCGTCACGGCAAGACGGGCCGTGTTCTGGTGATCCTCCATATAGTCCTGCGGCGAATGCGTGAGGACAACCGTCGGACGCGCCTCGCGGACCACCGCCGCCAGCCGTCGCAGCAGCGGCACCGTGTAGAGGATCTCCAGATCGTCGGCAATCGGCGGATGGTAGACCGCGCCCAGCAACTCCGCCGCGCGCCGGCTCTCCGCCGCCCGCCGCGCGCGCGTTTCATCCGCCCCGGCATTCACGCTCCCGAGGTTTCCGCTCGAGAGATTCAGGTAATGCGTCTCCCACCCCGCCTCGCGGAGGAGCAGCAACGTTCCCGCCGCGACGAATTCGATGTCGTCGGGATGGGCGAAAAGGGCAATGGCAGAACGGGTCATAAGGTAGCGCGCCACCCTAGCCGTCACTTCGTGATTTGGCGAAGACGGAATCACGAACCGAGCGAGACACCGCCGGTCGCAAAAAGCGTCCTCCAATCCGTGCGCGCCGAGAGACTCATCGGCTTGATATCTCCGAGACGGCGGCCTTCTCCCATGCCCACCCGACAGAACGCTTCGTAAGCCCCCCCGTTGAGCATGCAAGTCCGCACCGCCCCCAGTTGCCCGAGTCGCCGACAAAGGGCGTAGTGGGGATTCTCGCATAACGCGTTGTCGAGCCGCGCCGCGAATCCAAGGGGCGGGTCGCCTTCAACAAAAAGCGTGTAGCTCCAAACTCCGGTCGTATCCGTTTCCGGCGCAAGCATCGCAAAACCCGTCGTGAAATCGCAAGCCTCGCACGCTACTCCAATCGCCTTGGACACGAAGGCCTCGGTGAGTTTCTCCCCACGCAAATCCACCGTGCCGCCGCCGCGTCCGATGAATCGCAACGAGGGTGTCGCGGCGACGAATCCGTCCACTTCCACCAGATCGCCGAGACGATAACGCCACAGTCCGCCTCCGGTCGTGACGATGACGGAATAGGTTGCACCTTCCCGCAGTTCATGAGTGAGCCTGATCTCGCCCCGCTCGTCGGCGAACTCGAAGAACTGCGACCGTACCGCCACCGGATGTTGCCCGCGAAACGGGATCGACACGAAGGCTTCGGTCGCGAACAAGCCCTTTCGCTGGATCGCAACCCACGGCAGCCTGCGTTGCAACGCCTCCATCGCCAGCGCGGCCTGGGCGTCGCCCCAGCAACTCACGACCCGCAGGCGCGGCCAGATCGCCTGCAAATCCGCAGGGCCCGCGCGGCGCAATGCCTCCGCCCGGCGCGGCTGGGGCGAGGCTCGAAAGCCCCTCCCGCCACCACCGCTGGCGACATCCTCGACCAACTCGTCCCACCACTTCGGAAGCGCATCGAGGAGCAGGGCGAGAAACGACGGATGCCACACCGAGACGAGACGCAACTCGGATTGGCGCAGCAGGCAGAGTGCGGTCAGATAGCGGAATTCCTCGATATCCCCGACCAATCGCAACGCCGAAGGCACGGCAAAGGCCGCCTCCACCAGGCGACCGCGAAGCCCGCCCAGATACGCGCTATCGGCGTCGAAGCCGATTGGCACGGCGGAGTGCATGGCTTCGACATCGGGGATCGCGGGGGAGATGGACCAATACGCCGGGCCGAGCGGGGCGCTCGGATACTGGCGGAATAGATCCAGCACCCAGGGGCTGATGGCCGCGTTGAATTCGCGCTGCAACGTGGCGGTGAACGGAATGAGTTTCAATCCGCCCGTCGAACCACCGGTCGGCACCAAACGCGTGACCGGTTCGCGTGTCAGCACGGATTCCTCGCCTCGCCTGATGCGGGAGATCCACGGTTCCAGCTCCTCGTAATCGACGACCGGAACGCGTTCGCGGAACTGCCCGTAACGGTGAATTCCTTCAAAGTCGTGCGCGCGGCCATACGCGCCTGCCGCATTGTCCGCGAGAAGCGTGCGCAGGATCTCGCCTTGAACGTCTTCCGGCCGTGCGAGCGCGCGACGGAAGCGCTGCCAGCCCGGCACGCAGGCCGCACCCCAAGCGCCGTTGGCGAGCGCGGCCGAGGCTTTCATCGCGCGACCATTCTCCGTCCCGCGGGTGTCAGGTTGGCCTCGCTGATTTCGGTGATGCACGCCAGTTCATCGCCCCGCGCATGGCCGGGATTCTTGGCAAGGAAATAGGCGACATTCTTGTCCTCGGTGCGCCCCTCGGGGAGCACGCCGAGTCTGCCCCGGAGCCTTTGCGGACGAGGAAAGCGCACCAACCCCGTCGCCGCATCGTAGCAGTCCCCGTATCGGGCCAGAGCCAGTTGCGCAAGCAACCGACGTGTAGCCTGCGGCATCGGTGTCCTATGCCGGGGAAAGAACTCCCGCCAGAACACTGGAAGAAACCGGTACGTGCGAAAACCGGAAGTGAGCAGAAGCCAATAGCACGGTCGGTCGGGGAACGTCGCGCGCAAATGGTTCACCGCCGCGATCCAGATGCGGGCGAGGGCGGGCGAACCCCAAGCCTCGGGCGCCACAATGGTGTCGCCGGAATAGATCGCCGTCAGCGGAAAATCGCAGAATTCCTCGGAGACAAGCAACGTGGAAAAACCGAGCAACCGGCCCTCGCTTCGGATCTCGACGACCCAATTCTTCTCCGCCAGATCCCGCTCGAACTGGTCGCGCGACACTCCTTCGAAATGCCGGTCTAGCAGCGCGAACATTTCGTCGCGCTGCGAGCCGCTGAGCGCGTCACGCGGCCTCAGCCCGGGGATTTCCTGCTGCGTCGGCGTCATTACAGCAACGCCACGTCCGGCAGAAACGTGCCTCCCAGTTCGAGATCCGAGGTTCCCGGCCAATCGACGCGATACAGGCGACTGCGCCAGATTCGGGTCGAAAACCGCCGTCGCACCCGTTGGAGCCGTTCGTCCTGGCTTGGCAAGGCGAGAGTGAGGAACTCGATGCCCGATGCCCCGGCCAGACCAAAACAGGTCTCGATGAAGTTCGGCAGCAAACCCTCGCGGCCCTCCCCGAAGGCGAGCGGCGAGAGAAAGGCATGTGCCAGGGTGGAACCGGGAGCTGGCATCCCAGGCCTTCCGAGGAGACGGCGGCCCACGTTTACCCCCGGACGGGCAAACGCGAGCGCCCGCGAGTAGCTCCGAATAACCGTCTGACGGAACGCGCGCTGATCCCAGAGCGCGCCGCACGCGGCGACCTCCCCGGCGTCGACCGCGAGAAGAAAGCGGTCGAGCGGCAAGCCATGCTTCCCAAGCGAAAGAATCCGCTCCTCGGTCCACGCCGCTGCCAGTTGCTGTTTTCGGGCGTGGGTGTTCAACAAGCGCAGCAACGCGGGGAGATGATCCGGAGTCGCAGGCTCGACGCGGAGCGTTGGCCGACGCGGACGGCGCGGCACGGCGACCACGATCGTGTCCAATTCGCCCAGCGGCGTGTAGGTTGGCATCCCGCGCACCCCGCGTTCGAGAAGGCGGAGCGCGCGCGTGTTGTCGGCGGCGATGCTCGTGAAATACAGCGCCGCCGGGTCGTCCCGCTCGAGAGATTGGAAGAAACGGTAGCCGTCACGCACGAGGCCGAATTGTCCACGTTCCCGTGCATCCAGCCGCAACTCGGCGAGATACCCGACCCGCGATTCACGACCGTTCACCCAGCACGCGCGCTCGGTGCAGCGCCCCACGCACGCGAGTCTTTCGTCCGCGTAAACAACGATGGTCCGGTCCGTGCCGCCCGCCAATCCCACGCCGCGAAAGTAGTCCGGTTCGCGCTCGAAGGTGAGGTTGATCGCCCCGCGCATCGGATTTTCCCGCAGCAACCGCCGGATCGCGGCCTCGTCCGCCCCGCTGGCGACCGCGAAGCGCGCACGCCCCGCCGCGGCTATTCTGCGGTCAAGAGCGGTCCCTGCCATGATTCGTCTCCAAGGGGATAATAGTCGCGCAGACTCACGTCGCCACGGTGCATGCCGTTGATGAGAAAGAAATTCCGCCACATGAATCCGTTGGCCCGATTCACCGCGTCGAGACCCCGCCGCGCGATACTCTTCCAGGAATAGAACCGCCGCCGCGCACCGAGACAACCACGCTGCAATTCCTCCGGGCTCATCCCGAGGGGTTGAAAGGGAATTCGGTTGTAAGTGTAGCGATCGTCAAGCCACCAGGCGTCGTAGAGCAGCCGATTCTCCTCCTGGAGGCGGCGATAGAGCGGCGTGCCCGGGAAGGGCGTCAGGTGGTTGAACGCCGCGATGTAAAACGCGTGCTCCTCGGCGAAATCCACTGTCTCGTCGAAGCTGCCGGAAGTGTCGCCGTCGTAACCGAAGACGAAGGTGCCATAGACACGGATGCGGTGTTTCCGGAGGTTCTTGAGCGCCTGCGTGAACCCTCCGCGCGCGGTGTTGAAGGTCTTGTTCATCGCCGCCAGATTGCGCTCGTTCAGGCTTTCGAATCCGATGAGTACGCCCTGGCAACCGCTGCGCGCCAGCAGTTCCAAAAATTCCTCGTCGTGCGCCGCGTTGATGCTCGACTGCCCCACCCAGCGGATGCCCACCGGAATGAGCGCGCGGAAGAACTCTTTCGCCTGCGCGAGATTCGACGTGATATTGTCGTCCACGAAAAAGAAGAGCTTCTTCGTCTTCTTGAGCGTGTGGAGTTCGGCGATGATATCGTCCGGGGGGCGCCGCGTCTGGCTCTGGGAAAAGACGGTCTGCACCGCGCAGAAATCGCATTTGAAGTGGCACCCGCGCCCCGCCTCGACGAGGCCGATCTTCAGATAGCGCTTGCCCTGGAAGATCGAGCGATCCGGCCGCAGTCCCGTCAGCGACGGCCTTTTCTCCGAGCGGTAGAATTTCTCCAACTTGCCGTGCCGGGCATCGTCGAGCACGCGCGGCCAGAGCTCCTCGGCCTCGCCCGTCACGACCGCATCCGCGTAGCGCGCGACTTCGTCCGGGCAAAGGCTCGGATGAAATCCGCCCATGACCACGGGCACGCCCCGGCGACGGTATTCGCTCGCGATCTGGTAGGCGCGCTTCGCGGTGTAGGTCTCGACACTGAGGGCCACGAGATCGGCGGGGGCGTCGAACGGGATCTTCTCCATCCGGTCGTCGTGGAAGCTCACGCTCACATCGGGCGGCGTCAGGCCGGCGAGTGTCGCGGCGGGGAGCGGCTCCATCTGCCACGTCCGTACGTAGCCGCGATCATCGCGGCGCCGCCCGATGCAGGGATGCACAATGGTGAGTTTCATACGGAAGCCACCTCCTGTTCCGTGACCGCCTTGCGCGATGCCGCGGGGGCCCGCCCGATGATCCAGTCGCAGTTGTAGAAGCGGGAGAGATTGTGGGCGTAGAATCGGTAGCCGAGGTTCGTGCCCAGGCGCACCGGCCAGGGCGCGGGCGAACGCCGGAGCCGGCGACAGATCGAACGCCAACTGTAGGCATGCTTCCAGGCGGTCTCGACGCCGGTTTGCAACTCCTGCACGGTCAGATGGCGCGGCTGGAAAACGACATGCTGGGCGTCGTAAAGCTCCCAGTCACGGGTCAGGATGCGGCCTTCTGCCTCAAGTCGATGATACAAGGGCGTGTTCGGAAACGGCGTCACCACCGCGAAGCGCGGCAGATCGATGCCAGCCTGCACCGCGAACTCCGCTGTCTTCAGGAATACATCGGGCTTGTCGTCGTCGAGGCCGAAGACAAAACATCCCTGCAAGGCGATCCCGTGCGCGTGCAGACGCTCCACGACGCGCGCGTATCCATCGGGCGAATTGAAGCCCTTGTGATTCTGTCGGAGGTTCGTCTGAGAGATCGATTCGAGGCCCATGAGAAGCCCCTTGCAGCCGCTGCGGCCCGCGAGTTCCAGCAGTTCCTCGTCGTCGGCAAGCAGCACCGTGGCCAGGCCGTACCAGGCCACCCGCAACGGAATGAGCGCGGTGAAAAGCGCCACCGCGTAGCCGCGATGCGCGATGAGATTCAGGTCCACGAAGATGAGTTTTCTCGCTCCTTGCTGGCGGATGTCGGCGACGACTTCCTCGACGGGCTTCTGCAGCGGCTTCCTCCCCCACGCCGTCGGCACCACACAGAAGTCGCAGCTATGCACGCACCCCCGCGTCGCCTCGAAAACATTGCTGGTGAGGAAATGCTTCCCCGGCAGCAATTCGCGGCGCGGAAACGGCCGACCGCCGATGTCGAGTCCGGGAGCTTGCCGGTATTCCTCTTCCATCCTGCCAGCAGCAAAATCGCGCAAAAGCTGCGGCCACGTGTCCTCCGCGTAACCGATGACCACCGCGTCCGCGTGTGGGGCCGCATCCTCCGGAATGAGCGTGACGTGCGGCCCGCCGAGCACCACCGCAATGCCGCGCGACCGGAAATGATCCGCCAGTTCATAAGCCCGCCGCGCCGTGCCCGTGATCACCGTGAGACCAATCAAGTCTGCCTCCAGATCGAGCGGAACATCACCGATGCCCTCGTCGATCAACTGCAACTCCGCCGGCACATCCTCGGGCACGAGCGCGGCCAGGGTCGTCAGCGTGAGCGGCTGGTAGCGCAGCGATTTCTTCCAAACGCCCCCCCGGTGGCGGTAGAGCGGCCCCTTGGGTGAGATGAGCGCGATGCGAATCACGAGGAAAGCCTAGACGGGCGCGGGCTCCCCGACAATGCCTAATTGCCATGAAAATGCCGCTAACCGCGGTGGCCTCGCCCCATCCGCTCTCTCCGAAATCGGCAGCATTGCAGGGCAAGTCCTTGCGAAGCGATGGAAATCTCTTTAGGCTTCGATTGCGACCCTTCAGGCCCGATGAATTCGAAGAACTCCGTCCCGAACCGGCTCAACCTCGCCATTCTTCTAGGGCAGTTGCTCGCCATCGCCACCTGTATCCTCGCGCTTACACGGGCGGAAAGCGGCTGGGCGCTTCTTGGCCTGGCCGTCGTCTTCGGCATCGTCATGAATTCGGTCTATTCAATCATTCACGAAGCCGAACATGCGATGCTTTTCACCAATCCGCGATGGAACGATCTGGCCGGGAGTTTCATGGCGCTCTTCTTTCCCGCGCCCTTCCATCTGATCCGGCAGGGGCACCTCGGCCACCATTTGCGGAACCGCTCGGACGATGAGGCTTTCGACTTCTATTTCGAGGGAGACCACAAGGTCTGGCGATACCTCGTACTCTACGGGATTCTCACCGGCTTCTACTATCTCGTCGTCGTCCTCAGCAATGTCGTTTTCCTTATCCTTCCCTTTCGGGGCGACAAGAAATACTGGCATGTCGATCAACCTTCCGCCGCCTTCATGGAGTCGCTGAATCCGCGCTACGGGCTTCTGATTCGGCTCGA
This sequence comes from Verrucomicrobiales bacterium, assembly GCA_024641425.1. GTDB lineage: Bacteria > Verrucomicrobiota > Verrucomicrobiia > Verrucomicrobiales > DEV007 > JAHEDC01. The sequence goes on from JAHEDC010000026.1 coordinate 7,517, forward strand.
ATGCGCCGCCGTTATCGCGTTGCACGGCGGAATTATCTGGCTGTGCGACCTTCCGGTCCTGCATTACTTCGCGATGTATGCCGGCTTCGGATTCATGTGGTCCGCCATGCAATACGTCCATCACTACGGCACGGAACGCCACGTCACCCGCGGCGCGCGGAACCTTTGGATCTGGAAACCGCTCGACCTGCTCTGGCTGAATCACAACTGGCACCTGACGCACCACACCCATCCCGCGGTGCCCTGGGTATATCTGCCGGGGGTGAACGTCGAGGGCGGAGCGAAACGCGGCTTCCTCCTGACCGCCTACCTGCGGATGTGGCGCGGCCCCAAGCCCGCGCCGGACCGGGTGAAAAACCCACACTCCGGAAAGGTCATTCCCTGAAGTGTTCGCGCGGTTGCAAGCGGAGTGGCGGCTGAAAGCGCTTCTCTTCGTCGCACTCGGCACGGCCTTCTGGTCGTGCTACCTGTTCCTTTCGCGCCGCGCTTACTTCCCGTTGCGCGCGGTGCCGGTCACCGGGCTGGATGAGATCGTGCCATTCCAGCCGGAATTCTGGGCCTGGATCTATCTCTCGAACTTCCTCGCCACCAGCACCCTGCCCTTCCTTCTCCCCACGCGCGAAGCCATCCGTCGCTACGCGAGTTCGGTGTGGTTCATCGGCCTCTCGAGTTTCGCCGTCTTCCTTTTCTTTCCGACCCAAGGCCCCCGCCCCGCCGACATCGGAGGGGGCGTGGCGATGCGCTTCATTGCTCACGCCGATGGCACTCTCAATGCGCTGCCTTCCCTCCACGCGGCCTTCGTGGTGTGCGTGGCGAGTCTCGCCCGTCGGATGTTCGGGCCGAAGGTCCTGCCGGTGGCGGTTCTTTGGGGTGGTGCCATTCTCTATGCCACCCTCGCGACCAAGCAGCATTACGCGCTGGATCTGCTCGCCGGCGGCGCGCTTGGGTGGGGGGCGGATTGGCTCGCCTGGCGAGGGGCGAGCGCGGAAGCGATGATTTGCGTAAGCAGTGGCACAGCGTCCCAGCGCGGAGCGAGGTAATGATCCGCCCCCCACACGGGACAGACAATACCGGGGTAATCCAGGATGTCGGCCAGTAGATTGCCGCCTCCGTCGTTCGGCCCAAGGGGAGCGAGACGGGCATAGGCCCGGGGTGCCCAACGATGAACCAGGTGCCGTTCCAGCGGAAATCCACAGACATGCACCACACGCATGTGAAGGGGAAGCGAGGGCCAGCGTCCAAGGGGCGCGCCCGGCCCGTGGCGCAGATCATCCAGCGTGTCCCGCGAATGGCCTCGCAGCCAAAGCAGGAACCGGATCACCCGCCAGCGCATCGGCTGTCGCCGGAGCCATGCGATGAGCGGTGTGCCCAGCATCATACCGCTCAGGCTGACCCACGCGTCAACGTCCGCGAAAGCTTCCCCCGCGCCGGGCAGGGACAAGGCGTGCTTCACATCGGCCCCGCCTTTACTGAGGCTTACGAGGGCGACGCGCGCACCCCGCCGGGCCGCGATCCACTGAAGGAGAATGCGGGCGTTGTCCGCAAGCGTCCCGAAACCGGCGGTGGGAATCAGTTCCGCCGCAATCCCCAGTTCCCGCGCGATAGACAGCACCCGCGCGCCATCCGCGCCAGTGTGGCCATGTTCGCGATAAAAGGCACCGGGGACGATACCAAGCACCAGATCGTTCGGCGGTCGGAACCGCTTGGTTCGCGCCTCGTGCAGGTATTCCGCGTTGGCTTGCCGCCGGGAGAGTTGTCGGAAAATCAGCGCCGTAGCGAAGTCCAAGCCCTGTTTGAGCACGAGACTCCCGACATTGGCTACGGTGGGTTCCGGTCCGTCCCACTCGTCGGTTCGGGCCAGCAGTCGGACGTCTTCCTCCGTGGGGCTCAAGCGCGCCGCTTCCTTCCCACGAAGAAGCCGACGAGCAAGGCCAAAACCCCAGTACCCACCCCCACCCACAGCGCCGATTTCCGCACTGCCAGCCTGACCACGGGGTTCTCAAACGCGTTGATCGAGGCATGAAACGCCGTGACCAGCCACTGGTCGCCCTGCTTGGAGATCGTCGCGGTGAACACGCTGTTGAAAGGCAGGTCCGTGCCGTCCATCAGCAGGAAATGATCGTTCAGATTCCCCCATGACACCGCCCAATCGCCGTGCAGTTGCCGCCCGAGGACTTCGGGCGCGCTCTTGACCTCGCGCACGATCTTCTTGTCGCCGTTCATCATGCGATTGTGGAACGCGCGCACTTCTTCCCGCCCCCGGCAGAGTTCGCCGTTCTGCCACGTGACCAGAACGTCGGGGGCCAGATGCTTAAGGAGCCCCTCAATGTCCCCCCTGGTGAAACTCTCGACCAGCCCGTCGCGCAGGGCGTCGATGGCGGCAGCGGCTTCATCCGGGGCGGCAGGTTGTTGGGCGATCCCGGTAACAGTGGAAACGACGACGAGAAGAATACTCAATGTTTTCATGGTGATGGAATGGTGGTTAACGGTGAATCGCTTGCAACCAGGTAAGGTAATCCGTGAGCATCTGGTCTGAAGGAATCATCCGATCCGGTCGGTAGCGGGTGCCGGTAAGGCGACCAATATCATCCTCGAAGAAGAGCCTGATGAAATGCCGTCGAATGACCGCGTTCACGGGATCCAGCACCGCACGACCGAAGGGATTTCCTGATCGCCGTACCCACACGATAATTCGGGCGCGGGTCGTCCAGTTCTTCAGGGGATGGACGGCGACCAGCCCGTAGGTCCGCACCTTGCGGAAGGTTGCGGTCGCGAAGATAAGGCTCCCGCACCACGACGTCACCGTCATTCGAGATTGCTCGCCCGCAAGCAATCTCGTGAGTCTGTCCCCGTAGGAATGGCCGTCGATCGCTAGGTCGAGTTGGCTGCGGCGGGCAAAAGGATGCGGTGAATCGACCACCGGTTCCGCGACGAGACGCCGGTCATGGGTGTTCTCGAAATGCTGCCGGTCGAACCCGTTTCCGGCAACCATGTACCATGGAGCATCCTCCCGGAGTTCGAAGGGACGGGCCGGACGAAGGTCTTCCGGCGCAATGCCGTCGAAGAAAGGCATTGGAAAGCGCGCCTCCGGGCGATTGAAGAAGAAGACATGCCCGCCACGGACTTCGACGGGAAAGGTCCCCTGCCGTGCGAAAGCCGGGATTTCCGCCGACGACGGGATGTGCTCACAAACGCCCCCCGCGCCGTATTCCCAGCCATGCAACGGGCACGCGAGACGACCGCCTTTCACACACCCGTGCGAAAGATCCGCTCCCATGTGACTACACCTCGCACCAAGCACCGCAGGCCGCCCATTTGCTCCGCAAAACCCGACAAAAACCTCGCCATCGGGCAGGTCCAGTTTCCGCGGTTTGCGCGCCAGTTCCGCAAGGCTCGCCAGATAATACCAGGAAGCGGGCGCGACGCCAAACCCGTTGCCGTGCAGCATCGCGTCATCCAAGCTAGAGGTGGCAGGCATGGTCGCAGGCGAAATCCAACCTTGTTGGCCGATCCTACCGGAACGATACCTACACGGGTTGAATGGATTCTGATTGGATGATCGACGAGGGAATCCTTCAAGTCCAGTGGGGAATATCCCGTTGAAGCGGAATGGTTGACACCGCAGTCCCCGTGATCACGGACAAGACCGGAAACCGACACCGCGCACAAGGAGTGACCCCATGGCCGGACACCCACTCGAACAAGGTGTCAGCCCGCTACGCGGGCCGATTGAATCTCCAGATCAAAAACGGCCACCCTACGGCCACAGGCTCGTCAACGTTGCTCCGCCGCGATCACGCGCCCGGTTCAACCCCTACCTTTGCCTCGGCGGGCTCGGTCACATAAGGACGGATCTCGACGACCCGGACATTGTGGCGCTTACCTTCCTGCTCGGAACCGATCTCGACCTCGACCCCGACGGCCTTGCCGAGCAGAGCGGCACCGGTCTCCGAGAGGTAGGAGATGATTCCCTTGTCAAGATTCGTATCCCAAGCACCCAAAACCGTGAACGTCTCGCGCTTCCCGCTTTCGATGTTTTCCAACACGACAATTGTTCCAATGCCGACAACGGTGGTATCCACGCCCCGGAAATCGGTCGCCCGGGCAGCCCCGATCTCGGCCTCCAGTTCCGCCTGACGGCGCATCAGAACCGTCTGCATCTCCTTCGCGGCCTTGAACTCGAAGTTTTCGCGCAGGTCGCCGTACGAGCGGGCGATGGAAATCTCCTTCGTGTTCTCGGGAATTTCCTTCTTCACGAGGTTCTCCAGCATGGCCTTGCGGCCCTCCAGGCTTTCCCAGGAAACGACCAACCCCTCGCGTTTCTCTTCAGCGGCGTCATCATCGCCGGTGACGATGGTTTCAACTTCCGGGTGAAGCTTAATCACCCGGGCGAGCAGCGATCCCCGGTTGAGCTGTTCGAAGACAGGGCTCGCAAGAAGGCGGCGGGCGAAATTCCTCACCTGGTTCCGGTCCGCGTTCTCCAGAATGTCGGCGATAAGATCGGCGTCATTGAGAAGAATGTCATGCAGGCGCCCGCTCTTGGAAATCTTGTCCTCGTAGTGGTCGCGCTCCAGGGAATTGATGACGGCCGAGCCGATATCGGGGCCGAAAACCGCTCCCGAACCACGCTTGCGCTCCTTACAAATCCAAGCAAGAAGGTCGCTGTTCAGCGAGCGCTGCTGAAGCCCGAGGAGCAGATACTCGTTCAGCTTTTCGCCGTGGTTCTGTTCGACGAGATGCTTGGCCAACTCCGCGATCGCACGCGCGCCGGAGGTCTGGAGAAGTTCCATCGCTGCCGGCACCCAGTCCTCGCCGAACGCGTGCGGAAACAATTGGTAGATATCGCGCTGCCGCGTGGTCCCCATCCCGCGGAGGATGTCGTCCATCCGACCGCGCTCGGCCTGCAGCACATCGGCCAATTGAAGGCCTTCGCCCGCTTCGAGACCCTCGACCGCTTTTACAAGAGTATCGCGGGCAATGATGAGTTCGATCGTTGTCAGCGGCGTCTGGCGCTGACTTTGCTTGGCGGCCAGATTCGTATCCTCCACCACTTTCTGAAGAAGTTCCTCGCGCCCCTCGAAAGCACGGAGGTCCTTGAGGATCATTTCCAGCACCTTAAGTTTCGACTTCCCGTCCCGGGCGGCGTTGAATTCCTCCATGAGCAAATCGGTCGGACTTGCGTCGGCGGCCCTCAATTCCAAAGGCGCGTTCCGCTTCGAGGGCACGACGAACTGCCGATCCTTGCGCATTTCCTTTTTCGCGTTGTCCCACCAGGAGCGGTACTTTCCCTCAGGAATAATCCGCCCCTTGATCATGTCGTCCCAGTCGTCCAGCGTCATGCTCCCTCCGAAACTGCTCAAGGCCAACCGGCAGAATTCCGCCGGTTGCTCCGTAGCGAAGGCGCGCAAGGCATCACCATCGCTCAGCCATTTGGCCATCACGTGCCCCTCTTCAAGCGGTTCGAGGGAATTCGCCGCGAACTCCAGCTTCATCGCGTGGCCGGGCTTGCCTTCGAAATCGATCATCATTCGGTCCCCAAGCAAATCCCAGGACGCCACTTTGCCAGCCCCCCAGCTCTTGTGCAGGCAATAGGTGCCGGGCTCGAGCCGGGATATCTTCTCACCGTTGCCGGTCGTTATTTTTCCAATGGATACAAGTTTTGAGACCTCTTCGTTCATGCGACGCGCACCATAAGGAGGCCCAATCGGGATCGCAACGTGTAATTTCGCCGATTTCGGGCCTTGATCGACATTCGGACCATTTTTCATTCCACGGAAAAAAAGCTTTGCCATTTTGCAGCCCCCCACTCTAATCTCGCTGAGCACCATGAAAAAATTCGCCCTTATTCTACTTACCGTCGCCCTCTCTTCCGTGCCCACCCTGACCAGTGTCGCGGACATCCAAGCCCCACCTGGAGCCCGATACAATAGCGTTCGCAAGCTGTCGCGGGCGGTCGCGAACATCGTCTACGGTATCAGCGAGGTTCCCGCGACGTGGATGAAGACGAACGAGGAGGAAGGCCCCAGCGTTTCTGCTTCCTATGGTGTTATTGAGGGCTCCAAGAAATCCCTCGTCCGCCTCGGCTTCGGCGCCTACGAATTTGTCACCTTTCCCTTCAAAACCTACAAGGGCAGCTACCGCCCCCCGTACCGCAAGAATATCTGGTTTGATACCATGCACGGCTACTCTGAGATGCCTCCCGAACTGGGCTTCGAATCGCGCTTCGACTACGTTCGCTCGCAAAACTACTAGCGTAAGGCGCGCCCCCCCTTTTTTCGCCACTTCTCCATTGTCTGTTCTGTTCGATTAACGCCCGCCGTCAAAGGCGGGCGTTTTTCGTGTCATCCCCCAGCCGCTCCACAATAGACTCGCGCCATGCCAAAGCCCGCCATCCATCCCTCCGCCATCGTTTCCGACGATGCCCAGCTGGGGGAATCCGTATCCGTCGGACCACTCGCGATCATCGAGGCGGGCGCGATCCTTGGCGACCGGTGCACGGTGGGCCCCCACGCCCAAATCCTCGCTCCCAGCCGCATCGGCCCCGACAACCGCATCGGCGCGGGCGCGATCATCGGCGGGGATCCCCAGGATTTGTCCTTTGATCCGCTGACGGACAGCACGGTCGTTATGGGTGAAGGCAACACGATCCGCGAGTATGTGACAATCCACCGCAGTTCGCGGCCAGGGGGCGCCACCACCCTGGGAAACGGGAACTTCCTCATGGCCGTGAGCCACGTCGGGCATGACACCCACGTCGGCGATGATTGCGTTATCGCAAACAACGCGATGCTCGCGGGCCACGTCACCATCGGAAACCGTGTTTTCGTGGGCGGAGGTTCCGCGATTCACCAATTCATTCGGCTCGGCGACCTCTGCATCACCCAAGGCAATAGCGCGATGAGCCGTGACGTCCCCCCGTTCTGCGTCGCCGCCCAGCTCAACCGACTCGTCGGCCTCAATGTCATCGGCCTTCGAAGAGCAGGATTCGACGATCCTACCCGTGCCGACATTAAGCGGGCTTACGACCTCGTCTATCGAAGCAACCGAAACCTGAGCCAGGCCCTCGAATCCGCCGCGTCCCTCTCCTGGACTTCACCCGCCGCCGCGTTTCTCGAGTTCCTCGGCAAAAAAGCGAAAAAAGGTGTTTGCTTCCCGAAATGATATTCCGTATTAAGATTCCGACCAATCGCGGCGACCCTCATTTCCATGGTTGCCAATCACAACCAGAACCATTAGGATTACAGTATTTACTATAATTAAACTCTGCTGACAATCTGGTTTACTCACCGCTTCAAACACTCTAGTTTGCGCGGCATATATTGTGGATATAATCAAATGTTGTTGAACGACCGACTCCCAGCCGCACTCACGGGAACCTGCCTGACACTCATGTCGGTTCTTGTGCCTGTCGCGATTCTCCCCGCCCAGGACGAATTCATTCCTCCGGGAATGATGCAGGGCGTCGCCCAAACGGCCGCCGCCGCCGCGGGGATCCTCATTGATGCGGATGAAACCGCCTACGAAGGGGGGGTAGCCACGGCCAACGGCAATGTCCACATTCGTTACGATGGAACGGAGATCTTCGCCGGGAAAGCCGAGTATCATTCGGACAGTGGAGACATTTTCACCGAAGGGGGCGTCTCGATCTACCGCGAAGGCAATTCCTACAAGGGAGAGGCGGCCATCTACAACGTCAACACCCACAAAATCACCGCCAATCATCTCAAGAGCGGGAGTTCCCCTTTCTTCTACGTGTCGTCTTCGATGGACACCGATATGGCGGCCATGGACCGCATTTCGATGAATGACGGCGAGTTCACGACCCACGATAGCGTCGATCCCAACTACAAGATCAAGGCAAAATCGATTGAGATAAAAGATCCGACCGATCCGGTGAAAGGGAAAGTGATCTTCAAGAATGCCACGATCTACGCTGGCGATACTCCCGTCCTGTGGCTTCCCTACCTCGCCCAGACCCTCGACCAGGACCTCGGCTACCATTTCATTCCGGGCTATCGCTCCAACTGGGGCGGTTACCTTCTGAATCGCTACGGCGTCCTCATTGGCGACCACACCCTCGCCACCTATCGACTGGATTTCCGCAGCGACCGCGGAGTAGCCGGCGGTGTTGATCTCCTGTCCATGCGACATGCCGAAAATCCCAACATCGGAAACTTCAAGTTCTACCTCGCCGAGGACTCCGATCCTCAGAAGACACATAACGGACGTGAGCGGGTTGAGCCCGTTGATTCGACTCGATACCGGGTCAACCTCCAACATCGGATCTTTGTCCCAGGCCCCGACGAGAGCACCCTCTACGTCGACATCGACTTCAACAAGATCAGCGATGCCTTCTTCTACGAGGATTTCTTCGAGGAGGAATACCGAATCAATCCGGAACCGGACAACATCATCAATCTGACCAAGGTTTTCCCCGTGGGCACTCTCAGCATTCTGGCCCGGGCTGACGTCAACGACTTCTATCGCACGGACACCCGGCTCCCGGAGATTTCGCTCGATATGAACACCCACCCACTGTTCAACACGGGGATCTATCACACCAGCCAGACCAGCTTTGGAATCTACAAGGAGAAACTCGGGAGTATCGAGCGCGGCCGGTTCCAGCGTGACGCTGATCGCCTGGAGACCCAGTTGATGGACCCAACCCTCGCCATTTTGGATGATCCCGAGTTCAATGTCGACGACTCGCAGACGGCATACGACGAGCTCCGGAGCATGCTCGATACCGACCGGGGCTTCAGCCGCTACGACTCTTTCCACGAGCTCTCAATGCCAAAGACTCTCTTCGGCTGGCTGAACGTGAACCCGAAGGTGGGCTTTCGGACCACGGCCTATGACAACATCGAGTCCAGCGACGACAGTCTCAACGACCAGAACCGTTACGCCGCTTACGTAGGCCTCGACACTTCCTTTAAGCTCTCGCGTGACTACCCCAATATCGTCATGCCGAAACTCGGCGTCGATGGATTCCGCCACGTTGTCCAGCCATACCTCAGCTATTCCTATGTGAACGTGAACGAGGATCTGGATCCCCGCATCCGGAAGATCGACCGTTACGCCCCGACCACCCGCCTTCGGCCGATTGATATGAACCAGGTCATCGCCGTCGACGAGGTGAGGAACTGGAACGTCATTCGCCCCGGCGTCTTCAACCGCCTTCATACGAAGCGCGATGGCGAGGCATACACATGGCTCGAGGTGAACAACTATTTCGAAGTTTATCCAGATGACCTCGAATTCAACCGGGACTTCTCTAATTTCTTCACGGACGTCCGTTGGCGTCCCCTCCCCTGGCTGGCCTTTGACCTTGAATCACAGTTCCCGGTCTTCGGCGACGACGAACTGAGTTTCACGGAGGTGAACACCGGCCTTACTTTCATGCCGACCGACAAGCTGGAATTCCGCCTTGGCGATCGTCTCCTTCAGGATCATCCCTTCCTCGAGGATAGCAATCTTATCGAATTCAGCAGCTACGTGAAGCTGACCGATCGTCTCGCCTTCGGCACCCAGCATCGCTTCGAAGCCGACGACAGCACGGTTGAATCGCAGCAGTATATGCTCTACCGCGATCTGAACAGTTGGACGATGGGGCTCGGGGCTTTCGTCCGCGACAACCGCACGAACGACGATGATTTTGGAGTGGCCTTTTCTCTCACTCTGAAGGATTTCCCGCAGTTTAGCCTGCCCATCGAGTTCGCTCCGTCGGGCGGGTCGAACTAATCGCTCGTCTCGAATTGGATTCCCTTGAGGACTCACCGCCCGGATCGCCAAACCGGTAACTTCGACGCTCGTCCACGGCGAACGATCAACGAATTAACGTTACCGAGATCTTCCAACCAGGCATCCCCTTTCGCCAAGTCGTCGCCAACGAGCCTCAGCTAGAATCAATCATCAAATCGGCCGAGTGTCCGCCGTCCAGGCGTTCCCAAATACCCATCTACCATGGAAATAGCGATCATCGGATCTGGTTATGTCGGCCTCACTACCGGTGCCTGCTTCGCCGAAGTCGGCCACTCGGTTACCTGCGTGGACAACAATGCCGTCAAAATCGAGACCCTGCTCGCCGGCGAGATTCCCATCTATGAACCCGGCTTGGAAGACCTGGTCAAGAAAAACGTTGCCGCCGGCCGTCTGCGCTTCACGACGAGCACGGAGGAAGGCGTCGCCGCGGGAAAGATCGTTTTCATCGCGGTCCCGACCCCACCCCAACCCGATGGGAGCGTCGATCTCAGCTTCATCGAAAAAGTCGCCCGCGAGGTCGCGGCCGTCATCAAGGATTACCGCGTTATCGTCGACAAGAGCACGGTGCCGGTGAAGACAGGGGAGAAAGTCGCCGAAACCATCAAACGCTACGCGCCCGAAGGCGTCGAGTTCGATGTCGTCAGTAACCCCGAATTCCTTCGTGAAGGGTGCGCCGTCCATGATCTGATGAACCCGGACCGCATCGTCATCGGGGCCAATAGCGACCGCGCCCTCGCCCTGATGCAGAAGCTTTACGAGCCCTTCGTCGCCCCCGTCCTCGTCACCGACATCAACAGTGCCGAGCTCATCAAGCACGCCGCCAACTCGTTCCTCGCCCTCAAGATCTCCTACATCAACGCCGTCTCCGCCCTCTGCGAACGCTGCGGCGCCGACGTCGAGAAAGTCGCCGAAGGCATCGGCCGGGACAGCCGCATCGGCGACAAATTCCTCAATGCCGGCATCGGTTACGGAGGCTCCTGCTTTCCCAAGGACCTCGCCGCCTTCATCGCCATCAGCGATCAACTTGGCGTTCCTTTCAATCTCCTCAAGGAAGTCCAGAACATCAACGCCGGACAACTCGACCGTTTCGTCGACGTCATCCGCGAGGCCCTCTGGGTCTTCCGTGAAAAAAGGATCGCCGTGCTCGGTCTGACCTTCAAGCCCCAGACCGACGACGTCCGTTGCTCGGTAGCCATCGACTTGATCGAGAAGCTCGTGGCCGAAGGGGCCGAAATCCGCGCCTACGACCCGAAGGGAATGGAGAAAGCAAAGGAGCTTTCCGTCACATCGAAAATCACGCTCGCCCCCTCCGCGTTGGAAGCGATCGACGGGGCCGAGGCCCTCGTCATCGCCACCGATTGGCCGGAATTCGCCGCCCTCGACTTCAACGAGGTCAAACGACGCATGGTCGCGCCCCTCATCTTCGATGGTCGCAACCTCCTGGATCCCGGCACGATGGCACAGCTTGGCTTCACTTACCGGGGCGTGGGCCGCGGTCGCTGCGTCGCCGGAAGTTAGAGCTATCCGCCCCCTTGATCCTGCCGCCGTGAGTCGCGATCCCCGTCCCTCGTTCGCCCGGCGTCCCACCGCCCGTGCCGCTGCACTCCGCGTGCTCCGCGAATGGGAGGACACCACCACCTTCGCGGAGGATCTCATCGAGAACGCGGCCCGCTCCGTCGGGCTCTCCCCCGCCGACCGCGCCCTGCTCAATGCCCTCGTTCTCGGCACGATCCGGAATCTCGAACTCCTCGACTATTGGATCGAGCAGCTTCGCGACGGCAAACTGAAACCGGACGCCCGCTGGGTGCTCCGGCTCGGTCTCTTCCAGCTCCTCTTGCTCGGGATCGCCGAGCACGCCGCCGTCAACGAAACCGTCTCCCTTGCCGGCCCCGCGCGGGGCCTCGTCAACGCCGTCCTCCGCCGGGCCATCCGCGAGCGGGAAGACCTGCTCGCCCCCGTCCCGTCGCTCCCACCGGCGATCCGCTACTCCCATCCGGAGCACCTCCTCGCCCGTTGGAGCAGCCACTACGGAGCCGAGACCGCGGAAAAAATCGCCGCCTGGAATAACGAGCCCGCCCCCATCACCCTCCGGGCCAATCCCCTTCACCCCGGAGCCCTCGAGACCATCGCGTCCTCCCCCGACGCCCGTCCCTTCCCCGGGCATCCCGGCTTCTTCACCCTCGCGACCATTCCCCACGCGTGGCTCGCCGAGGGACTCTGCTACGTGCAGGATCCCGCCACCGCCCTCGCCCCTCGTCTTCTCTCTCCCTCGCCCGGCGAATGCGTCCTCGACGCCTGTGCCGCGCCCGGCGGAAAGACCGGCCTCCTCGCCGCCGCCATGGAGAACAAGGGGCGCCTCATCGCCACCGACGCCTCCGACCGCCGTTGCCGCCGGACCGCCGAGAACCTCCAGCGCCTCGGCGTCTCCAGGGCCGACGTCTTCCCCCACGACTGGCTATCGCCCCGCCCCGGCGCACCGGCATGGGGAGCCGGCGTCCTCTTCGACCGCATCCTCCTCGACGTGCCCTGTAGCAATACCGGCGTCATCCGCCGCCGCGTCGATGTCCGCTGGCGACTCGCCGAAGGCTTCGCCGCCGATCTCGCCCACCCCCAATTCGCCCTCGTGGCCGCCGTCCTCCCCTTCCTCAAGCCCGGCGGCAGCCTCGTTTACAGCACCTGCAGCATCGAGCCCGAGGAGAACGAGCAGATCCGCGACCGCATTCTGGACGCCTTTCCCAACCTCCGCCTTGTCGAGACTCGCCAGCACCTTCCCGGTCGCGATCCTGTCGATGGCGCCTTTGCCGCCCTCTTCACCCGTAGCTGAAGGCTCCGGCACAATCTTCTACCGTTACCGAAAGGAAGGTTTCGCATTTTTGGTGGGGTGCCCGCGAAAAATGCGGGGGGTGCCCCGCCCGACCCGTGTTTGGAATTGGATTCAAAAAAAACACCAAACCCATGACCATGACAGAACGATACCCTGAAAAGACGCTGAAGAAGGCCCCGAAATCATCCGGCTCGACAAGGCGGCCCTCAAGGAGCATTCAGGCGCCGGTATTCCTGAGCGGACGTTGTCCTATTTTCTCACTTTGAGGGCTCCTTTAACTATTCCTCGACGCGGAGGAAAAGTTTCCCATCCTTATCCAAGCCGCTGACACTATAGGTGCGCGTCGTCGTCTCACTGTCGGCCGCTCCCTCCGCACTGTCATCAAGCTCGATGGGCCATTCCGACAGATCTGTTGTAGCCCTCACCGCGTAAAAGACACCAGGCCTCGATGTCCATGTCAGGGTTACAGTCGGTTCGGGGGCACCATCCGGAGAAAACGCGACGGCGGTAATGGTGAACATGAAGTTGGAGGAAAACGTGCCATTGATGGACAGGTTGTCGATCGCAGTGTGGTTGCCAGTCTCGTCGGCAGGCAAGAAATCGCCCCCTTTGATTCGGAGGATGTAGGTGCCCGGTTCGGTCAGCGAGATGGGAGCGTCGAAGGGCACGCTGACAGGGGTTCCCACGCCGGCGTTCAGGGTTGAACTATTGCTGGCATCGACAACGTCCACCGAGGCAAGAACCCCACCCGTTGGGCTGAGGAGGGAGATCGTGAAATCCGACCTACGGGTCACGTTCTGCACCTGGCTGCCGCTGACAGCCCAATAATCAAAAGTGACATCGGTGAGGGAGACGACGCTGCCCGGAATGACCGTGAGAGCAACCGTGGTGGTCCAAAATGTGTTGCCATTCCCGGTGTTGAGGGCGGGAGCAAACATGTTCTTCACCAAACTGTTTCCATCGAACAGCGCCAGGCCATTCCCTGCCGCATTGAGGACTGTCATTCCACCAGGATCCTGAACGCCGTTAAGCGTCCAATTCAGACCGCTCGCAGTGTCATTTGCGATGTTCACTTGGGCAAGGGCCCGTCCGTCGAAAGTGGTCGCGGCAATCACGTCCGCATGCACCGGGGAGCTAAGAATCAAGAGAGCGAAAACTGCCGTGAAAAGTCGCTTATCGGATCGGATTGTCATAGTTGTTTGGGGTGGTGAAGATGTGAACTGGCAAAAGTCTCATGCCTGCCAACCATGCACAGGGCATCCCCAAACCATACGTCCAAGGAGGATTCTCGGAATCCCCATTCGGAACAATTATTGCACTGACCGCTTGTTGCCGCTTTCTATTGGCGGCGGCGGCGCATCAACGCCAGCAGCCCAAGACCCGACAGGAGAAGCGCCGAAGGCTCTGGAACTACCGTCCCATTGATCGAAAGGTTGTCGATCCCGGTGTGGTTGCCGGTTTCATTGTTGCCAATGAAATCACCCCCTTTGATCTGGAGCGTATAGGTGCCAGGAGCGGTCAAGGGAATCGGAGCAGCGAACGTGGCGGTAACCGTGGGCGTTCCAACAGCGGTGCCCGAGAGCGAGTCAATGATGTCGACCGAGTCTAGGACGACAGCGGACGGGCTCAAGAGCGTCACGGTGAAATCGTTCTGCCGGTTGACATTCTGCGCCTGGCTGCCATTGATCGCCCAGTTGTCGAACGACACATCGGTCAGGGTGACAATGCTGCCGGCGGCGACGGTGAGACTGACGGTGGTCGTCCAGAACGTGTTGCCGTTGCCAGTGTTGAGTCCAGGCACGAACATGTTCTGGACGAGAGGGGTGGTATTGAAAATCACCTGTCCGCCTCCACCCGCATTGAGCGCGGCCATGTTCCCCGGGTCCTGGACGCCATTCACGGTCCAGTTGAGGTTCGTCGCCGTATCGTCCGCGACGGCTGTCGTGGTGAGCGTCCGCCCGTCGAAATTGGTGAAGGCGACCACGGCGGCACTGGCAGAACCTACGAAGCCCAGTGGTGCAAAAATTGCCGAAAGGAAGGGTGCTAGGCTACGCATCCTCGTGTTGGTTGAATCTCTGGTGACCGCCCAAAGGGAGAAAAATCACCTTATTATTTACCTTGGCATTCATCTTGAGCAGAAAACAGGGTAGACCGTCAACTCCAAGTTTTTGTGCTGTCGTGTCGTGCCAAAACGGGATGCTTCCGGTCGCTTCCTCCTGCCCGGCCACCGGTTCCAGGGATGGCACCCGAATGGCGAGGACTTAAGCGATGATCCGTAAGGGAAAGTCGGGTGCGATTGTAGGTCGGGCGCTCCGCCTGAGCGGTGGGGCGGTGGGCTTCTGCGGCGCCGCACACCGGAACAAGCGCGAGCTGGCGCTCGATTCGGCAGGCGGGCAACCGGAGCAGTCGCCCTACAACGTGGGCACGTCGTGGAGACGACCGACACACGAGACCGCACGAGGGACTTATCCCAAAGTAGCCTTAAGCCCGCGCCATTCGGGTGGCACGCTTCGTTGATCATTATTTCCGAGGCAGAATCAGTATTCCCCAAACTCCGACGGATTCTTCTTCTCCAGGAGCACCGGAAGATCAAGCGGGGGTCCGCGGCGAGGTACACCGGGAGCACGACAAACAGGCCGAAAATGAAAAAACCCGGCCCGGACGCGGAGCGCCCGAACCGGGTTTCGGAATCAAGGGAACTCCGATCAGGCGATCTCGGCAGCGTGGAAGTCCTGCCAGTCCTCAAGGTTGTTAAGATTCACCGCGTCGAGAATCGAGCCGTCATCGGCGATGCCACAGGCACCGAGGATCGCCTTGCGCGTATCGTCGGCGTGGTTGTAGCCGACAATGCTGTCGTTCAGCGCCTTCACGCCCGCCTGGTCGAGCGAGCCACCCTTCTGCTCGAGCACCCAGGCCTCAAGCTGCGGGTAAGTGGGCTTTTTCTCGTTCATGAAGGCCTCGAAGGCGCCGCGGTCCAGGCCAAGGCCGTCGAGTACCATCTGGTCATAGCCCGCGCCGATGGCCGGATAGCCGTCGGCCAGCTTGCCGACGTTCGCGAGGGAGACTTTCTGCCAAAGGCGGGGAAGATGCAGCACGCCAAGCGGGCCAGCGATACCGGAACTGATCAAGGGAATAAGTTTGCTCATAGGATTTTTGGATTTGATAGCTTCGCTTTCCCCACTCGAGGATTCGAATGACGGAATGTGCACCCATACACGGGCGCGACCATACTAGGAACACACGCCCCCGCGCCGCAACCGAATTCTTCGCCCGATTATTCGGGCCTTTTGCCGATCAGCTCCTGCAACCGCGCCTTCATCTCCGGAATCCCCGTGCCCGATTCCGCCGACACCGGGAGGATCTCGATCTTCGGAAAGCGCGTCCGCAGGCGCCCGAGCCCTTCCTCCGCTTCCGGCAGATCCGTCTTGTTCGCGATGATGAGCCACGGCCGGGCCGCCAACTGCTCGTCGTAGAGATTGACCTCGGTGCGTAGTTTCTCCAGATCCTCGATCGGATCCCGCCCCTCGCTCCCCGCCGTATCAAGGACGAAGAGGAGGAGCGAGCAACGCATGATGTGACGCAGGAAATCGTGCCCGAGTCCGACGTTCGCGTGCGCGCCTTCGATCAGTCCCGGAATATCCGCCACCGTGCCCCGGCTGAAGCCCGGGAAGTCCAGCACTCCGATCGTTGGCTGGAGCGTCGTGAACGGATACGCCGCCACGCGCGGCTTCGCGTGAGAAAGGGCCCCCAGCAACGTGGATTTCCCCGCGTTCGGGAAGCCCACGAGCCCGGCATCGGCGATCTGCCGCAGCTCGAAATAGAAATACCCCTCCTCGCCCTCCTCGCCCGGCGTGCCCTCGGCTGGCGCCTGATTCGTCGAGGTTTTGAAATGCACGTTCCCCTTCCCGCCCTTTCCGCCCGCCGCGAGGACGAAGCGCTCGCCCTTCTTCGTGAGATCGGCCACCAGTTCCAGTTCGCGCTCCGGATGCTCGATCCTGCCCAACATCTCGTCGGCCCGGAAGACGAGCGTCCCGGGCGGCACCTTACCCACAAAGGATTTGCCCCCCCGGCCCGTCATCTGCTGGCGTCCGCCCGGCACGCCGTCTTCCGCGATGAGTTTCGCGTTGAAGAGGAAAACGGTCAGGTTGTCGGTATTCTCGGCGACTTCGAGGATGACATCGCCGCCCTTGCCACCGTCCCCGCCGTCCGGCCCGCCCTTCGGCGCGAACTTCCCGCGCCGGAAATGCGCGCTTCCGTTTCCACCTCTCCCGGCACGGGCATAGACTCGGATGTGATCGACAAAGGTGCGTTGTTTCATGGAAAGGATCGGATGACGGGGGGCGCTAACTTCGTGGCAAGTGCCCGTCCGTCAAGGCGAAGCGCAACCGTGGAAATGCGCGCTTCCCACGACTATCGTATCCCGGTAGGGTTTTCCCCATGCTCTCCGGAACGTTCCCCGTCCTCATCCTCGCGACGACCCTCCTCTCCCCGGCAATCGGCGCCCCACCCGAAGACCTCCCGCCACTACTCGCCGAGCAACTGAAGAACCATCCCGACCTCCCCGCGCTCTGCGCCGTCGTCATCGTCGACGGCGCCTATCACGGCGGCGGTGCTGTCGGAGTGCGCAAGCGCGGCGACAAGACGCCCGTCACCCTTCAGGACAAGTTCCACCTCGGCTCCTGCACGAAGTCCTTTACCGCGCCCGTCGCGGCCGCCCTCGTCGAGGACGGCAAGGTAGAATGGGAGGAAACCCTCGGCGAAGCCCTCAAATCCCTACGTCCCCACGACGACTACCAAGGCGCCACCCTCCGGCAACTCCTCACCAACACCGGCGGCTTCCCGAACGACGTCCCGCCCGACATCTGGGCCGAGGCCTGGAACGCAAGGGGAAATCCCGTCCGGCAACGGAAGGAATTTGCCCAATCCATGCTCGCGCTGGCTCCCGCATATGCGCCTGGGGCAGGCTACGCCTACTCGAACACCGGCTTCTCTGTCGCCGGCGTCCTGATGGAGACCGCCCTCGACACGTCCTGGGAGGATCTCGTCCGCAAGCGCGTCTTCGTTCCCTTGGAAATGGCCACCGCCGGCTTCGGGGCACCTGCCACCAATCCCCGGAAAGTCGATCAGCCCTGGGGCCACGACGCGAAGGGAAGTCCGGCGCCTCCCGGCGATCGTGCCGACAATCCCCCAGCCATCGCACCCGCCGGTGCCATCCACTCCTCTCTCCCCGACCTCGCCCGTTACGTCCTCATGCATCTCAAGAGCGACACCGGAACGGTTCTCAAGAACAAGGCGAGTTTCGAGCAACTTCACACCGCCCCCGCCAACGACTACGCCATGGGCTGGATCGTCGTGGAACGCCCCTGGGCGAAAGGGAAAGTCCTTACCCACATGGGATCGAACACGATGTTCACCTGTCTCATCACCATCGCTCCCGAGCGCGGATTCGCCACCCTCGTGGCCACCAACATCGGTTCCGATGTCGCTTCCAAACCCTGCGATGAAGTCGTCACCGCCCTCATCGAACGGTACCTCGATGAGGGCGTTCTTCCGGCCCGCACTGGACTTTTCAGTTAGATCGTGCTGGCTTCGGAAGTACCTTTGTAGATTCATTTCCCATGTCCCCCCCCCGTCTGATCGCTGTCCTCGCCCTAGGATTCCTTTCCACTTACTCCCGCGCGGAGGAAAGCGTGGACTACAACTACCATGTCCGCCCGATCCTCAGCGCGAATTGTTTCGCCTGCCACGGGCCGGATGAGAAGGGACGCAAGGCCAATTTGCGCCTGGATTCGTTTGCGGGCGCGACGGCGGAGAACGACGGCGTCCGGGCCATCGTCCCCGGCGATCCTTCGGCGAGCGCCTTGGTTTCCCGCATTGGCAGCGACGATCCGGACGAGATCATGCCGCCGCCCGAATCCCACCGCGTGCTTACCCCGGCGCAGAAGGACATCCTCGCCCGCTGGATCGCCGAAGGCGCGGAATACGAGGATCACTGGGCTTTTGTCGCCCCCAAGACCCCCGCCGTCCCTGAAACAAGACACGCCGACTGGGCGCGGCATCCCATCGACCGCTTCATCGCGGCCCGCCTTGAAGCAGCCGGACTCGAC
The DNA here is from genome assembly GCA_024641425.1 of Verrucomicrobiales bacterium. Lineage (GTDB taxonomy): Bacteria > Verrucomicrobiota > Verrucomicrobiia > Verrucomicrobiales > DEV007 > JAHEDC01. The sequence continues at coordinate 26,210 of JAHEDC010000026.1, forward strand.
CCCGCTCCCGAGGCCCGGCCCGCCGAACTCCTCCGCCGCGTCACCTTCGACCTCACCGGCCTGCCGCCCACCTTGGAGGAACGCGACGCCTTCCTCGCCGACTCCTCGCCTGACGCCTACGAAAAGGTCGTCGATCGCCTTCTCGCCTCGCCGCATTACGGCGAGCGCATGACCCTCGCCTGGATGGACGCCGCCCGCTACGGGGACACCAGCGTCATGCACGCAGACGGCCCGCGGGACATGTGGCCGTGGCGCGATTGGGTCATCAAGGCCTACAACACCAACAAACGCTTCGACACGTTCGCCGTCGAGCAACTCGCCGGGGATCTCCTTCCCGACGCGACTCCTGAGCAGAAACTCGCCACCGGCTTCAATCGCAATCACGCCACCTCCGACGAGGGCGGTGCCATTCCCGAGGAACTCCGCGTCGGCTACGTCGTCGATCGCGTGAAGACAACCTCCAACGTTTTTCTCGGCCTCAGCATGGAGTGCGGGCAGTGCCATGATCACAAGTACGACCCGATCACGCAGAAGGACTACTACCGCTTTTTCGCCTATTTCAACAACACGCAGGATCCCGGAATGCAGTCGCGGAACGGCAACCAGACGCCGGTAGTCGAATTAACGAATCCGGCG
>JAHEDC010000361.1 GCA_024641425.1 Verrucomicrobiales bacterium
CACCGTCCCGTCGATGCGCTCCAGCAGCAGTCCCTCCGCCGTCATGTCGCCGACGACCGGCCAGCGCACGGCCTCCACCGTGATCGTCCCGTTCCGCGCGACCATTCCCAGCCGCTCCAACTCCGCGAAGGGCACGCGGGGATCGCGCACGCCGACCATCCGGGCGAGGCGCTGGCGGTTGGGCTCGACGGAAGCCGCGTAGGCCTCGCGCGAGGAAAAGTCGCGCTTCCAGTGCCGGGCCCGGCCTTCCACCGACGGCGCGATCTTCGCGTCGAGGAATGCATGCGCCGCATCGACGAGGCGGGAGGCGATGTCCCCCTCCCAATCCAGAGGCGCCGTCCCGGCGAGCGGTTCGGCCGCGCGGACAGGCGGGGTGCAAGCGAGGAGAGTGCCGAGGAGCAGGGTTCTCATGAGGAAATCCTGTCTGCGCGCGGGCCTCCGGAGCAACGCCGAAATCCGGGGCCTCCGCGGAAACCGTCACTTCCCGACAGGAGCAATCGCCCCTCGTTGGGCTAGAATGAAAGGCCCGGCGGTGGCGACGGCCCGAAGCGCGCCCTTGTCGCGCAGGAGATTCTCCAGCCAGGACTGCTGCGTTTCCCGCAGGGCGGCGGCGGCGTCCCCGCCGGCGAGGGCGGCCTTGTAAAAATCCGTCATGAGACTGGCGGTCTCCTCGGAGCGCACCGGCCAGAGGGTCATGAGGACATTCTCCGCCCCCGCCAACGCAAAGCCGCGCCGGAGTCCGATCACGCCCTCGCCGTTCTCCAGCTTGCCCGTCCCGGAATCGCAGGCCGAAAGGGTGACGAGCCACGTGCCCGAGCAGTCGAGATCCGCCACCTCGTCAGCGGTGATGATGCCGTCGCCCGCCGCGTCGGGAGCCGTGCCTTCCTTCCAAGCGTCGAGGGTCGCGGACGCCCCGGAAAGGGCGATACCGCTGCGGAACATGGCACCGACCCGCGCGCCCTTGAAAGTGTCATCGCCGAGGTAGAATCCGTGGGTCGCGAGGTGGAGGAGGGTGGGCGCAGGTGCCTCCCGCAGCCCGGCCTCGGTGGCACCCGCTCCGAGGAGCGCCGTCACGTTCCAGTCCCGCCCCTTCGCGAGTTCCTCAATCTCCCCGACCTCCCGCCGCGTCGCCGGGAGCGGAGCGAGCGCCCCGTCTCCGAACGCGGCATCGCCGACGAGAACGAGGGATTTTTTCGCCGTGGCCTCCACCGAAGGTGTGACCAGCAAATCCCGCGCGCTGTCCGCATACTGGAGGGCGTAACGGCTCCCCAGAAAGCTCGCGTCATCGGGCATGAGGGTCGCGAAGGAGAGGCGGTGGAGAGGGCCATCCGGGCTGAGGACGAGACGCTTCGTCCCTTCCCCGAAATGGGGCACGAGGGGGGCGATGAGTTGCCCGTAGAGGGCGCGGCAGACTTCCACCGTCGTCTCGTCGTCGGTCGCCTCGGCGGCGCACAGGAGGTAAGTCTCGACGAGGGGCGCGATGGCGTCCGCTTCCGCACAGGGCACAAAGACCGGAGGCGCGTCGCCCCGGATCACGACCGCGTCGAAGCGGTGCGTCGACTCGCCACCGGGAACGAAGCGTTTGTAGGAGAGGAAGTCGACGAAAACGGTGTCCTTCGGAATCGCGGCCCTGAGATCCTCCAGGGTAAAATCGAGGGCTTCCCGCGCGGTGGACTTCCTCCGGGTCGCGTCGGTAAGGGCACGCTCAGCGCCGTGCAGGGCTTCGGTGGCTTTCGTGATCGCGGCGGCGTCCGTCTTGTCACCGAGGCTCTGCCTCAGGGTGCTCTTGGCTTTCGCGACTTCCTTCATCGCGGCGGCCACCGCAGGATCCTTGGAACGCGCGGCGAGGAGACGATCCTCGATGAGCGAATCGCGCGCGAGCCCTTTCTGACGGAGCCGGAGGGTGGCGAGTTCCCGGGCCGCTCCGAGCGAGGCGGGGAGCGTCCAGGGATTCCGGGAGGCAAGGTATTCGAGGCGCTGCTGCTCGGTGCCGAAGGCGAGCACATCGGCGAGTTCGGCCTCGCTCGACGCGATGCTGCCCCGCAGGGATTCGAGCGCACCCTCGTGATCGCCGGCCCCGAACTGCGCGAAACCGAGGTTTTCGTAGGAAGTCGCGGTGTAGCGATGCTGGTCTCCGAAGAGCTTCCGAATGATCGCGAGGACGCGTGTTCCGATCGCGACAGCCTTGTCGTATTGGCCGCGGGTGCGATAGAAATCCGCGAGGTTGTTGAGCCCACCCGCCGTTTGCAAGGACTCGCTGCCGGCGCGTTTCTCATTGATCGCGATGGCTCGCAGATAGAGCTTCTCCGCCTCGTCGTCGCGATCCAGGTTCTCGTAACTCATGGCAAGGCTTTCGAGGCTTTCCGCAATGTAGGGATTGTCGGCTTCAAGGCTCGATTCGCGCAGGGCGAGGACATTTTCCTGTAACTCGGCCGCCCGCTCGTAGTCCTTCGCCTGAATGAGAATGTTCGCGATGTTGCTCATGAGCACCAGGCGTTCCGGCGCTTCTTCCGAGGCCCCACTGAGCCCGTTCTGCTCGAGGGCCGAGAACATGGCGTCGCGCGCGTTGTCGAGATCTCCGATCCGGCCATAGCAGATGCCAAGGGCCGTGAAGGTGTTCGCAAGTCGGTCGTGATCGGGCGTCGCCGCTGCCTTGAGATCGCGCAGCACCGCCTCAAGCATCGGGACGGCTTCCCGCATGCGTCCCTGCTTCTGATAAACGCCCGCGAGATCGGTACGCATGCTCGTCGCCTCCGGGTCACCGGAATTTCCTTTCGCCTCATAGATCGCGATCGCCTTCATCAGTTTCTCCGCGGCGGACTCGAGATCGGAATCCTTCTCGTCGATCTTCGCGAGTCCGCGCAGGAACTTCGCTTCGGCGCTACTCTCCGCACCGAAGAGTTCACGGGCCGCCGTTCGACCTTTTTCGTAGGCCTCACGCGCTTCCTTCCCATCGCCGCTCTCGCGCAGAATCCGCGCGCGCAACTCCATCGCCTCCACCGCCCTCGCAGCTTCTCCCCCACCGCGAGGCAGCGCGACGGCAATGTAACTCCCCAGACGTTCCAAAGCCCTTTCCATCTGGCCCGAACGAAAGGTCGTGTAGGCCAGATTCCATTGGGAATCGAGCGCCCCCGGGGAACCCTCGCCGGCAGCCGCACGGATCCGGTATGCTTCCTCCAGATCGGCCAGAGCCCCATCGAATTTTCCGATGCGCTCCCTGAGGACGCCCCGGTTATTCAGAACCTCGGCGAATTCCTCAGACTCTTTCCCGTGAACCTTCTCCTGAATCTCCAGGGCTTCGTCGAAGAGCAATTCCGCCTCCACCGGACGCTTGCTATCGGTTCGATGATTCGCCCACTTGAGCAAGGCGATCGCTTCCTGCGGTGGCGTCCCTCCCTTGCGGTCGAATGCCCGCGCAAATCCCAGCGCTTCCTCGAAAAGTTGGTCCGCCTTGCCGGTCTCGCCAACCTGCCCCGACGCGAAAGCAAAGGCCTGGAGATAGGCGATGGACTCGAAATCCGAACCGAATCCCTCCTGCTTTCGCATCTCGGCCACCACCTTTTCACCGGAATCTACAGCCTTGGTGTAGTTCCCCGCAGTCAGTGCCCTTGAAAATGCTGACTTATTCTCGCCAAGCTCATCCGCCAGCGCCATGGAAAAAGGGGCGAGAAGGACCAAGCCCGCAACGCCGACCATCACCCTCATTGCCGCTATCTTCATCGTTTTCATTTGGTTAGGAATTCATAGGCACCGCCCCATCGCGGTGGAGGGCCAAGGTTCTCGCAAGCGCCGCTCGACCGAGTTTGCCCTTCGCGAAGATTTCCCTTCCGACGCATTGGGTTTCGCTCGCGCATACAACACAAAGGGATCCTCTCCACCTTGAAAGGTTTCGTAAATCCCGATGTTCGGCAACACGACGAATGAAATCACACTTTCCATGCTTGCTCAAGCGCACGCTCGGCCATACTCCTCGGGCGAAACGGAATTGCGCGCTCAGGAGGCAAACTGCGCCCATCACAATGCATTTGGTCAAGATCTCCGGCATCGGGGCGTGGCAATCCCTCCCCAGGGAAAAGTCCAAAAGCTAGCGCTTCCGACGTGCCGGTCGAGCTTGGGCGAGGAGTTCGTTCGCTTCCTCGACTGCGGCGGCGAGGGGGCGGGGCTCGATGCTTCCGCGGAGGGATTCCTCGATTTCCTCGAGACGGCGGATGGGGGCGGCGACGTCGCGCCGGGGGACGGGGCCTCCGGCTTCGGCGCAGAAGTGGGTGCGGCAGCCGAGGGGGCGCGCGTTGTAGATCGTGCAGCGCGTGTCGGGGCCGAGGAAGGGACAGCGTCCTGTTTTGGGATCGGTGCGGGAAGGGAGTTCGGGACGGCCCTTGGCGCGCATGGCCCGGGCGGCGACGAGGGCTTCCCCAAGGGTGAGCATGGGGGTGCGACCGGTGAGGAGGAACTGGCAGCAGCGGGTGCGCGCAAGGCAGTCGCGCTGGACAGGCAGGGCCTCGACCTCGCCGTAAACGGCCTCAACTTCGTGCATGGCCGCGCGAAGGGATTCGGCGTCCGCCTTCATCGTTCCGTGCTGGCCGCGCGGCGTGGGGGAAGGTTCGGATGGCGTTTCATGCCGCACCCTTCGCCGCAAGTAGCACTCCCTTCAACCGCGCCTTGCCCCTCGTTACCAAGCTCCCGCTTGGTCACGCGGCGCTCCCAGAGGCTCCGGCCTCCTGTCCATCCGCGCTCCACGAGGCAAGAGCCTCGCCCCCAGATGCATGCCCAAACGGGAACTGGGGCACGAGAGGGTTGAGTTGCCGCACCCCGCGTTCTATCCTGCCCCGATTCCAACCGCGCTTCCGCTGCCATGCCCCGCTTTCTCCTCCTCCTTTTCCTCATCGCCATGACCGCCTCCGCCGCACCGTTTCCCAAAAAGGGCGACGCCCTGACCGACGCCCAAGTCACCGACCTCGCGCGGCTTGCCCTCGCGGGCATTCCGACCGAATACCCGAACAAGCCCTCGGAGGTGCTCGTCGATGACGCTTCGCTCCGCACGCCGCGCGCGATGCATCCCGCCTTCTTCGGAAGCTTTGACTGGCACTCTTCCGTTCACGGCCACTGGATGCTGGTGCGGCTGCTGCGGCTTTATCCGGAAAGCCCGGTCGCCGCAGAAATCGAGGCCTTGCTCAACAAGCAACTGACGCCCGAAAAGATGCGGCAGGAAGCCGACTACTTCACGGAGACGAAATTCAACCGGGCCTTCGAGCGCATGTATGGCTGGGCCTGGGCACTGCGCCTCGCCGCCGAACTCCACGCCTGGGACGACCCGCGGGCGCAACGCTGGAGCGAGGCCTTTGCGCCGCTGGAGGACATCCTCGTCACCCTGACGAAGGAATATCTGCCGAAGCTCACTTGGCCCGTCCGCACCGGCGTCCATCCCGACACCGGCTTCGCGCTAGCCTTCACGCTCGACTACGCGCGGGTCGTGAAGGACGCCGAACTGGAGAAACTGGTCGTCGAGCGGGCGCGCGCCTTTTACGAAAAGGATCGCGATTATCCCACCGCCTACGAGCCTTCCGGCCAGGACTTCTTTTCGTCCGGACTGAACGAAGCCGACCTCATGCGCCGAGTCCTTCCGCCGAAGGAGTTCGCGGAGTGGCTCACCGGCTTCCTTCCGGGGCTCGCCGAGGGCAAGGCCGGGAACCTCCTCACGCCGGTGGAAGTCAGCGATGTCACCGACGGCCACCTCGTCCACCTTGCCGGGCTGAACCTCTGCCGCGCGTGGACGTTCAGCGGGATCGCATCCGCCTTGCCGGAGGATGACCCGCGCGTCGCTGTCCTCCGCAGTGCCACCGCCGAGCATCTCGAAGCAGGCTTCCGCTACGTCTTCAGTGGCCACTACGAGGGCGAGCACTGGCTGGCCACCTTTGCCGTGTACGCGTTGACCGAGTGATCATTCCCCTTGCCCGTCGCCCCCGTTTCACGAAAGAATCAAGCCTATGAAAATCCTCGCCACCCTCGCCTTCCTCGGCCTCGGCCTTCTCTCCCTTGAGGCAGGGGAGACCCGCCGGTTCCTCTACATGAGTTCGCCCGACGGGGCCCAGAATGATGGGCGCTCCGGCGAAGGCATTCTCGTCTTCGACATCGACAACGGGCATTCCTTCGTGAAGCGCATCGACCTCCCCGTCTTCAAGGAAGGCATCCGCGGCTTCACCGGCTGCCTCGCCACCCATTGCGTCTATTACTCGACCTCCGCCGGCGCGCTCGGGTGCTTCGATCTCGAAACGGAAAAGGTCGTCTGGGAGAAGCGCTTCAAGGCCGGTTGCGACCGTTCCTGCATCACCATGGACGGGAAGACCCTCTACGTGCCGACGGGATGGTGGTATACCGGCGAGGACAGCGGCTTCCTCAAGGTAAACGCCGAGAACGGCGAACTGCTCGATTGGATCAAGGTCGGCCCGACCGCGCACAACAGCATCGCCAGTCTCGACGGGAAATACATCTACCTCGGCACGGTCACGAAGCTCACCCAGTTCGATGCCAAAACCGGGGCCGAACTCCGGAAGATCGAACCGGTCGGCGAGTCCGGCGTTTTTCCCTACACCGTCGATAGCGCCAACAAGTGGGCCTATGTCTGCTTGGGAAAACACGTCGGCTTCGATGTCGTGAATCTCGAGGATGGCACGGTGCCGCATCGCGTCTTCGCGGAATTCGAAGGGAAGCAGATCGCGCACCGCACCCACGGTGCGGCCATGACGCCCGACGAGAAGGAACTCTGGATCAGCGACCAGGACGGGAAGAAACTCTTCACCTTCGACATGACGGAAAGGCCGCCCGTCCAAACCGGCCACCTCGATCTCAGCATGG
>JAHEDC010000362.1 GCA_024641425.1 Verrucomicrobiales bacterium
CCACCCCCGGAACGACCGCGCCGTCCTTGTCGAAACGCGTGAGTCCCTCGAAAAGGGATTCCGCCACCCGCATTCCGATCTGGGTGGACACGATGGCGGGATCGAGCGAGTCAGGCTCGCCCCCGTTGATGAGGATCAAGTCCGCGCGGTCGCGGTGATCGACGCAGCCCGTCAGGGAAATAGCGGCCAGACAGAAAGCTAGGGTAGCCCGCTGCGACCTAGAGGTTCGGCGTCTCACCGGCGGCGTCGGTGTTCTCGGCCGGCGTCTCCTCCGCAGGCGGCGTCGGGGCGACCGTGTCGGCTTCCGTGCTCTCGGTGTCCGAAGGGCCGGCGGTGTCGGGAAGGGGAGCCGCGTCGTCAATTTCGGACGGAGCCGGTTCGGTGGGTGTCGCTTCAAGAGCTGCCGGAGTCCCGGTGGAATCAGCGCCCTCGGGAGAGACGGCATCGCCATCGATGGGCGCGGGCGGAGTCACCGTATCACCGGTTCCGGAGGGTGATTCCGATTCAGGCACCAATGGCAACTCCGACAGAAGCTGGGCTCCCGTTCCGGCGTCTCCGCCTGCGGTGCTTTCCGTGGCGGCGGCTTCCACCTTCGGATCGGTCAAATCGCGCCCGAGGGCCGCCGTTTTGTTCTGCCGACGTGCCACGAGCACGGAGAGGAGCATGGTGATGCCGAAAAACATGACCGCAAGATAGACGGTGCCTTTCTGGAGGACGTTCGTCGTTTGTGCGCCAAACATCTGGTCTGTCATCCCACCACCAAAGGCCGCGCCAAGACCTTCCTGCTTCGGACGCTGCATCATGACGATGAGCACCATGAGGAGACAGACAACGACGAGGATAACCGTCAGCAATCCAATTACGATATTCATAGGGGGGCGAATATGCGCCAGCACGCCGCGTTTGTAAAGGACATCGGCAAAATCCTCATTGCATCCGTATGTCGCTCAGGAAGAGGCAATCATAGCCGTGATCGAGGATCACTCCTCCGGATCGAGTGGCACGACTTCGGGAACCTCCGTATCGGCATCCGGATTTACGGGCACTGGATTGCGCGGACGAGTCGTGGTTCCCGGAACCGACGGGGAGACAGGAATCTCGGGCTCTTCGAGCGGTAATTCGCGGACTCCCGGAGCCAGCCGTTCCGGATCCACCATCCGTTCCGGCCTGCCGGTCAAGGGATCGACGGGTGCCAGAGGCTGGACCGGAGCGGTCGGGTCGAAAGTCGGCTCGATCGGAGGGCCCCCGAGAACGTCGGCACGCGAGCGCCCGAGAAGCTCGGAATCAACAATGCGTGGTGCGCGACCCTGGCCGCCCGAACCGGGATAGAGCCAAACCGTGCGCAAAACCTTACCGGTCTGCGCGGAAAGATCGACGAGGCCGACACTGGCCCCATTCGGGTCGATCGCCTGCAAGGTCCAGATCGGTTCTTCCGAGAATTCCCGGCAGCGAAGGAAGTAGTTCACGCTGTCGAAACCGACTTTCGCCTTGGTTGCCTCCTGGTTCAGGACCTCGAAGGCATCGACGGAATCCAACTTGATGTTCTGCGCGGGAATGAACCCGGGCGGGGTCTGTCCCGGGTAGTAGTCGAGATTCGGACCCTCGTCCGTCGCCCGCGTGTCGCCGACCCAGAACTCGTGCACGAGATAGGGCGCCGCCGGATCATAGACCGCGATCCACCACTCTTTAGGCTGGGGTTGGCCGCCCTTGCCGCGCATGCGGACGATTTTGCCGATATACTTGTCCCCATGAACCGTCGCGACTCGCCGGAGGGCGGAGACAGCGGGGATTTGAGGATCCGCGGCCTGCGTGCCCGGCAGGGGGCCGCAGGCGAGCGCGGCAGCCAGTGCGAGGGTCAGGTGATTCGGGCGTTTCATAGTCATATTCATGGTTGGTCGTGTTTCGATGGAAATCCAGTCGCATCCCCAATTTAGCATCCCTACGGCCATACTGGGGCGATTCTTAGCGAAAAGTATTCGGGCGGCACCCGATCCACCTTTTCCCGTGTCTTCCTGCCTATCCGTGGTTTTCTTTTTCAATCCCACCATGAACGAACCCCGGACGGCATCCCTGAGCGGCGCGGTCGAGCGCGTCACTTTCCATAACGAGGAAAACGGCTACTGCGTCCTTCGCGTCGCGGTGCCGGGCGAACACGAACTCGTCACCGTCATCGGTCATGCCTCGTCGGTAAACGCCGGGGAGGAAATCGCCGCCTCCGGGCGATGGGTCGACTCGCACGACTACGGACGTCAGTTTCGGGCGGAAAGAATCGCCACTTCCGAACCCAACTCCGTGGCGGGTATCGAGCGCTACCTCGCCAGCAACCTGATCGACGGCATCGGCCCGGTCTACGCGAAGAAACTAGTGGCGAAATTCGGAGGTGAAATCTTCGATATCATCGACAATTGCTCGCGTCGGCTCGAGGAGGTCGAGGGCATCGGAACGAAGCGCCGGAAGGAAATCAAGGCCTCGTGGGAGAAGCAGAAGGCGATCCGCGGCATTATGGTCTTCCTCCACGAGCACGGCATCAGCACCGCGCGGGCCGTGCGTATCTTCAAGACCTACGGGGAGGAGAGCCTCGCCGTCCTTGAAGCCAATCCTTATCGGCTCGCGCGCGATATTCGTGGCATCGGTTTTAAGACGGCCGACGACATCGCGGGCAAGCTCGGCATGCCCAGAGACGCCCTGCCCCGCCTCGAAGCCGGCCTCCAGTATGTCCTCCTCACCGCCACGGACCAGGGAAACAGTGCCTTGCCCGAAACCGAACTCCTCGACTCCGCCGACGCCCTCCTTTCCGCCGGCCCGGAGAAACTCGCCGCCGCCCTCGAAGGCCTTCTCGCGCGCGGTGAACTCATCCGCGATCCCATCGCCACGCCTCCGCTCCTTTATCTTCCACACCTCCATTTCGCGGAAAAGTCCATCGCCGCCCGCCTCCGCGCCTTCGCCGGGAAACCGGCCGACTATCCCGCCATTGATATCGCGGCCGCCCTCGACTGGTGTGAGAAGAAAACCGGGAAAACCCTTGCGGAGGGCCAGCGCGCCGCCGTCGCCCAGGCCCTCGGAAACCGCGCCCTTGTCATCACCGGTGGACCCGGCGTCGGGAAGACGACGATCCTCAATAGCATCCTCCTTATCCTCCGTGCGAAGCACATCACGCCCATCCTCGCCGCTCCCACCGGCCGCGCCGCCAAGCGCCTGTCCGAGAGCACGGGCCTCGAAGCGAAAACCCTGCACCGCCTCCTCGAATGCCAGCCCGGCAACAGCGCGGCCAAGGGCGGCTTCGCCCGCCATGACACCCACCCGCTCGAGGGCGACCTCTTCGTCGTGGACGAGACCTCGATGGTCGACGTCCCCCTCATGCACGCCTTTCTCCGCGCCCTTCCGGAAAAAGCCCACCTCCTCCTCGTCGGCGATGTCGACCAGCTCCCGTCCGTTGGCCCCGGGCGCATCCTTGCCGACGTCATCGACTCCGGCGTTCTTCCCGTCGCCCGCCTCACCGAGATTTTCCGCCAGGCCGGGAACAGCCGCATTATTACCAGCGCCCACGCCGTCAATTCCGGCCAGGTTCCCGATCTCACCACGCCCGACGATCCCGCCGCCGGTGACTTCTTCTTCATCGAGCGCGACGCCCCGGAAGCCATCGCCACCACGGTCGCCAAACTCATCCGCGACCGCCTCCCGGACCGCTTCGGACTCGACCCCCTGCGCGACATCCAGCTCCTCACTCCAATGCACCGGGGCAACCTCGGCACGCGCGCCATGAACGATCTCCTCCAATTCACCCTCAACCCGCCCTCCGAGTCCAAATTCGAGGTCGAACGCTTCGGCGTTACCTACCGCACCGGCGACAAGGTCATCCAGACGCGCAACAACTACGACAAGGACGCCTACAACGGCGACATCGGACACATCATCGCCATCACCACCGACCCCGGCCGCATCGAGGTGCGCTTCGACGACGGCCGCCTCGCCGAATACGAGCCCGGCGAGCTCGACGAACTCGCCCTCGCCTACGCCATTACCATCCACAAAGCCCAGGGCTCAGAGTTTCCCGCTGTGGTCATCCCCCTCGCCACCCAGCAATATCTTCTTCTCCAGCGCAACCTCCTCTATACCGGACTCACCCGGGGCAAGCGTCAGGTCATCCTCGTCGGGCAGAAAAAAGCCCTCACGATGGCCGTTCGCAACCATGACATCGAAGCACGCCACGGCGCGCTCGGCCTCAGGTTGATCCGATGACGAGAAATGCCTCCTCGCCGCCTCTGCCCGAGTGCGGGTCGCCACCCGGGGATCGTGGGTTTCGCGGGCCGACGGCGCCGAATTTGAACGAACGGATCATCGAAGCGCTGCGCGAGGCGCTTCATGCCGGGTAAGATCGCCGTCCCACCGTTTTCCCTCTCCGTCGAATCCCGGGAAACGGTCTCGGCACGGTGGAATCGTATTCGGGTGTGCGAGTGCTAAGCAAGGAATGCCTTTGTTCCCGGTATCCATCGGTCGGCCTCGTCTTTAAACATCATCCCTATCGATGTTCATGGTAATATAATCGATTTCTCGTAAGGAAAACGGGGTGGGAGTGTAGGGACATCATGAAAACCAATGTTATTTCAACATCTACGGCGGGCGCGCTTTCGGGCGGTGCCGGTCTCGCTTCGCGGTCGAATCCCCGGGTGCCGGTTTCCGGTTCCCGGAGCCCGCGCTTCCGACAACTCCGCACGCTTTGGACCGTGGCCTCGCTGCTGGTTTCTTCGTCGGTGGCGGCGCACGGCGCGGGGGTTCTGACCCCGATCCATTTGACGGATCAGCCGATCCGCATGGTCGACCACCATGTCGCGGTGACGCTCAACAACGGCTTCGCGCGGACCGAAGTCACGCAGTCGTTCGCGAACCCGAACGATCACGAGCTGGAAGCGATCTACCGCTTCCCGCTGCCGCAGAAGGCGAGCCTTTCAGAGGTCACGCTCTTCCTCGGGGAGAGGGAAATCAACGGCGAGGTGCTCGCGAAGGACAACGCGCGGACGCTCTACGAGGAGGAGAAGGCGGCGGGAAACGAGAGCGGGCTCGCGGAGAAGAACGGGATCCAGGCCTTCGAGTTCCACGTCTTCCCGGTGCGGCCCGGCGAGGAAACCCGCCTGCGCCTCGTTTACTACCAGCCTCTTGAGATCGATTCCGGCATCGGACGTTTTTTGTATCCGCTGGAGAAGGGCGGCACCGAGGACGCGGCGGCGGCGAATTTCTGGGCCGGCGTCAACGAGAAGGTCGACGGCACCTTCTCGGCCGAGATCGAATTGAAATCGGCCTGGCCGATCGAGGATGTCCGGGCTCCGGGCTTCGAGGGCGTGGCTACCACGGAGAAGATCGACGCGGGCCACCACCGGCTGCGCATCGAACAAAAGGACGTCTCGCTCGATCACGACCTCGTCGTTTACTACCGGCTCAAGGACGACCTTCCGGGTCGGGTCGAGGTCATCGCGCACCGCGCCGATCCGGACAAGCCGGGCACCTACATGATGGTGGTCACTCCGGGCCTTGACCTGAAGCCGATTGATTCCGGTGGCGACTACGTCTATGTGCTCGATACCTCCGGCAGCATGCAGGGCAAGATCAACACGGTCGCCGATGGGGTCACGAAGGCACTCGGGAAGATGAACGGGAGCGACCGCTACAAGATCATCGAGTTTAACTCGAATGCCCGTGAAATCACCTCGGGCTGGACGGCGGCCACGCCGGGGAACGTCGAGGCGTCGATCCGACAGGTTCACGGTCTGCGGGTGACCGGTGGCACGAATCTTTACGACGGGATGACCCTGGCCCTGAACGACCTCGACGACGACCGGGCGACGAGCCTGGTGCTCGTCACCGATGGCGTGACCAATACCGGTCAGGTCGCGCCGGAGCGCTTCTACCAGTTGATGAAGGCGCACGATATCCGGGTTTTCGGATTCGTCATCGGCAACAGTGCCAACTGGCCGCTTATGCGCGTGATCTGCGAGGCGAGCGGCGGCTTCTACGCCGGGGTTTCGAATGCGGACGACATCGTCGGCCGTGTCCTCCAGGCCAAGGAGAAGATCGTCCACGAATGCCTCCACGACGCGACCCTGAGGATTGCCGGAGTCAACACCTACGAGAACAGCGAAGCCCTGCTCGGCAAGGTCTATCGCGGCCAGCAGCTCGTCCTTTTCGGGCGTTACGAGAAAGGCGGACACGCCACGATGGCGCTGGAGGCACGGCTTACCGGCGAGGACAAGACCTACGAGACCGACTTCGATTTCCCCGAGATCGCGACCGACAATCCCGAGATCGAGCGTCTTTGGGCGTTGAGCCAGATCGACCAGATCGAGTTCAAGCGGAACGCGGGGATGGTGCCCGACACTGAAGGTGCCGAGGCCATCCGCGACCTCGGGCTCGCCTACCAGCTTGTGACCGACGAGACCTCGATGGTCGTCCTAAGCGACGAAAGCTTCGAGCGTCGGATGATCGAGCGGACGAACCTGCGAAGGGTGTCGGTCGAGCGCCAGGCCCAGGCGGCACGCGCGTCGCAACCGGCGGGCAACTACCAGGTCGACGCCCGCCGTCCGATGACGGGCGGGAAATCGCACCGCAGCTTCGGTGGCGGCGGTGGCGCTCTCAGCCCCGCGAGCATGGCGCTGATGTTGCTTGTCCTCGGAGCCGGCGCGTTTGCCTCGCGGAAGCCCAAAGCCCGGTAAGACCGGTGATGGAATTCCCGCAAAACCGAGCGAGGCGCCCTTTCGGCGTCTCGCCCGCGTTGGTCCTGGTCACCTTGGCCGTGTTTCTTATCCCCGGCTGGAACACGGCCCTGCAGCTCGATCGCGCTGGCGTCGCGGC
>JAHEDC010000363.1 GCA_024641425.1 Verrucomicrobiales bacterium
CGTCATCGACACCAAGGGACGCGTCCGTTGGATCGGAAAAGGCACCGACTGGAAACCCGAGACCCTCGCCGATCAGCTCCGCCGCGCGGCCCGATAGGCCGCCACCTTCGACCGAGTGCACGGAGGTTTTTCAGGCAAGGCACGCGACGCCAATTCCGCGCCACGCTGATCCAGCGCGATTGAACGACGAGAGCGGACGGCATCGGAGATCGGTGCGGATTCCCGGAAGAAGGGCGTGACGGAGATTCTGGCGCGGGATCGTCTATCCGTGCCGCAATTTCTTGCCACCTCCCCCACGTCTTGTTAATGATGCGGGTTCCCGATCACTCCTGAACGCCCGCAAACCACCCATGAGCAAGCATATCGAATCCCATCTTGTCGAAAACCGCGTCTTTTCCCCGCCCGCCGAATTCGCGGCGAAGGCCCACGTGAAAAGCCTGGAGGAATTCAAGAAACGCCACGCCGAATCCCTCGCCGATCCGGAGGAATTCTGGGCCGAGATGGCTTCGACCCTGAAGTGGCAGCAGCCCTGGGAAAAGGTGCTCGAATGGAATTGCCCCTTCGCGAAATGGTTCACCGGCGGCACCCTCAACGTCGCGGAAAACTGCCTCGACCGGCACGTCGCGGCCGGAAACGGGGACAAGCCGGCCATCCTTTGGGTCGGCGAGCCCGGTGACCGCCGCACCCTCAGCTACTCCGATCTCCTCTCTGAAGTCTGCAAGTTCGCCAACGTCCTCAAGAACCGGGGAGTCCGGGATGGAGACCGCGTCCTCATCTACATGCCGATGGTTCCCGAGGCTGCCGTCGCCATGCTCGCCTGCGCCCGCATCGGAGCGGTCCATTCCGTCGTCTTCGGCGGTTTCAGCGCCGCGTCCATCCGCGACCGACTCGCGGATTCCGGCGCGGTCGCGATCATCACCGCCGACGGCGGCTGGCGCCGTGGCAAAATCGTCGAGTTGAAGGCGAGCGTCGATGACGCCCTCGACGCCGACTCCACGGTGAAGAACGTCTTCGTCCTCCGCCGCGGCGAGAACGAAGTCACGATGCAGGAAGGGCGCGACCATTGGTGGCACGAGGAAGTCGAGGGCGCCTCCGACGAGTGCCCGCCGGTCGGTTTCGACGCCGAACACCCGCTGTTCATCCTTTACACCTCCGGTTCGACCGGGAAGCCGAAGGGCATCCTCCACACCACCGGCGGCTATCTCACCGGCGCCGCCACCACCTTCAAGTATGTCTTCGACTACCAACCGGACGACGTCTACTGGTGCACCGCCGATGTCGGCTGGGTCACCGGACACAGCTACATCGTCTATGGCCCGATGGCGAACGGGGCGACCCAGGTCATGTACGAGGGCGCGCCGAATTTCCCCGATTTCGGTCGCTTCTGGGAGATCGTCGAGGAACTGAAGGTCACCGTCTTCTATACGGCGCCGACCGCCATCCGCGCCTTCATCAAGGCCGGCGACGCCTTTCCGGAAGCCCGCGACCTTTCCTCGCTCCGCCTCCTCGGCACCGTCGGCGAACCGATCAATCCCGAGGCGTGGATGTGGTACCATGAGAAAATCGGCGGGGGGCGCTGCCCTATCGTCGACACCTGGTGGCAGACCGAGACCGGCGGCATCATGATCACTCCCCTGCCGGGCGCGATCCCCACCAAACCGGGGACCGCCACCCTTCCTTTCTTCGGCATCGACGCCGCCGTGGTCGACGAACAAGGCGATGAAGTCGGCCCGAACGAGGGCGGCAAGCTCGTCATCCGCAAGCCCTGGCCTTCCATGCTCCGCACGATCTACGGCGACAAGGAGCGCTACATCGAGACCTACTGGAAGGAATACAGCGAGCGGGGCTATTACCTCGCGGGCGATGGCGCGCGGCGCGACGACGACGGCTATTTCTGGATCGTCGGGCGTCTCGACGACGTGCTCAATGTCTCGGGCCACCGGCTCGGCACCGCCGAGGTCGAATCCGCTCTCGTCAGCCACCCCGCCGTCGCCGAGGCCGCCGTGGTCGGGCGTCCCGACGAGATCAAGGGCCAGGGCGTCGTCGCCTTCGTGACCCTGAAGGGCGATTACGAAGCCTCCGACGCCCTCATGCAGGAGTTGCGCAACCACGTCGGAAAGGAAATCGGCGCCATCGCGAAACCCGACGATGTTCGCTTCGCCGCCGCCCTGCCCAAAACGCGGAGCGGCAAGATCATGCGTCGCCTTCTCAAGGAAATCTGCGCCGGAGGAACCGTGTCCGGTGACACCACGACACTGGAGGATTTCAACGTCGTCGCGAGCCTCCAGCAGGAGGACAAAGAAAAGCATGCGGAGTGAGGGAATTCCCTTATCTTTGCCCGTTTTGCCCTTCCGATGTAGGATCCGGTATTCCGAACCCCTTTCTTCCTCCCTTGATCAAACGCACCCCGCCGACCCTCTCGTGCGACTGAATGAATACGTTTGGTTACATCGTCCGACGCCTCGCCCGGACCTTCGGTTACAAGAACGAACAGGAACGTCTGGTCACTGCCCGCCGGGAGGGACTCCTCCTCAACGAAGCCGAATACCTTCTCGGCCAGTTCGCGTGGAAGGATGCCGAGAATATCGAGGAACTCGCCGACGAATACTGGAAGATCCTGGAAGTCGACGGCCAGCTGGCGAATCTCCAGACCGAAATTCGAGGGCTTGAAAACGAGAACGAGCGCCTTGCTTCCATCCACAAGGGCTTGGAGGACGAGATCGCGGGCGATATCGCGACCTTGGTCGCCGAGAAGACGCAGAAAATGCAGGACTCCATCGCCCTCATGCACAAGGCGCAGAACCGCCGCGCGGGCGCGGAGGCGACTCGGAAGAAATTCGATGGTCTGAAAACGAAGCACAAGGTGCTTTCGGGGCAGGGCGGCACGCGTCAGGAACTCGATGCCATTGCGATCGCGATGCGGGAACTCAAGTCCGTCTACAACGACGACCGGCAACGCCTCGCGGACATCACGGCGAAGATCCGCGAGGCGGAAGCCGCCGCGACAGCGGTCGAACAGCGCATCGTCGCGCGCCGGGAGGAATCCCGTCAGAAACTCGCCGCCATGATGTCCGAACTTGGCAAGTCCTCCAATGTCGTCGCCCAGCATTCCGCCCGCATCGGGGCCTTGGAGCGGACGCGCCGCGATCTCGTTTTCGCCGTCGGCACCTTTCTCAGCAGAAACAGCCAAAGCAAGGATCCCTCCATCCGCGCGGTGGTGCGCAAACACCGGGGAATCGTCGCGAAGATCAGCGTCCTGCAGCAGTCGATCAATTACAACCGCATCCTCTCGGGACGCGTCGAGTAGCGACCGCCGCTTCCTTGGAAAAAATATCCCCCCGGCGCCCTCGGGAAATCTGTTTCCAGGAGGTAAGGGGAGCTTCTCCTTCTCCCCTTTGGAAGGCAGCACTCTCCCGGAATCGTCCCCCGCGCTTTCCCTCGTCTCCTGCGCGATTGTTCTCGATTATTCCCCCGCGCTTTCCCTCGTCTCCTGCGCGATTGTTCTCGATTATTCCCCTGCGATTCCCGATGCTCTCCGAAACCCAGGAATTATGAACCGACTCACCGACTCACCGACTCACCGACTCACCGACTCACCGACTCACCGACTCACCGACTCACCGCCGTGCCCTGCCGGTCTGGCTGCTGATCGCTAGTTGTCTCCTGCCTCCGGCCGTTGCTCCGGCCCAGACCGGGCCGGACTTCCACCTCACCATCAACGGCCCGTCCTCCGATGCGCTCGATCCCTACTTCGGTATTGTGACCGGCGTCATCGCCGCCGACGGCCCCGGCCCCGGATCATGGCGGCTGGAGCGGTCGCTCGATCTCGGCTCCTCCTGGATGCCCGCCGGCCAGGGCATGTACGGCACCGATTTCGGAATCCACCGCCTTCCCGCTTTCACCTGGCCGCCGGTGGAAGCCCCCGGCGGCGACGCGAAGGACCAACGCCTCCTTTTCATCTCGATCTACCAGGATCACTCCAGCCTCGCCACCTGGCAGGGCCCCGGCGGGGAAATCACAGCCCGCTTCACCTCGTCCGAAATGGACCTCACCAGCGAAGGCCAGATCCCGCTCAACCACGGGAGTCTGGAAGTCCCCGCGAACGGATCCCTCCCCGCCGTCGTCCTCTTCGCCTTCGTCGGCGCCGCGGACACCGCCACCGCACCCGCCGGAGGCAGCCTGCCCCCCGGCGAGGCCTTCGTCCGCACGGCCCTCCTCGCCGGCGCCGCCGCGCTCCGCGATTCCCTCTTCGCGACACCACCCGCCTCCGGCACCGGAGATCTCGGCAACGCCTACGACAGCTTCGGCCAGACGCCGTCCGGATACTACCGCCTCAGCCCCCACCGCTTTCCCGACATCGACAACAACGGCATCCCCGACTACCTCCAGGTCTTCAACCACCTTATCATCACCGAGGTCTGCTACGACAACGGCACCGGCCTCGGCTTCACCTCTCCCGACACCCGGAACGTCCACGACTGGGTCGAGATCCACAACCCGACGGGGAACACCTACACCCTGGAGGATTTCTACCTGTCGGACGATCCCGCGCAACCCGAACGCTATCAGATCTGCGCGGAGGACGGCGAACTCGGACCGGGCGAGTCCGTCGTCATCTACTGCATGGGCGACGCATACGATGTCCCGCCCTTCCTGCGCCAGGCTCCCTTCCGCCTCAAGGACGCGGGCGAGGCCGTCTACATCTTCGAATACCGGTTCCAGCTCCCGCCCCTGCTCATCGACTCCTTTCCCGGTCCCAGCGATCCCGGCGGCATCGCTTTCCCGACCCATCCCCTGCGGGGCATCTCCTACGGGCGCACCGGCGTTTCCGGCACCCTCGCGAACCGGATCTTCACCCTTCCCTCTCCCGGCCGCCAGACCGGCGATCCCGGCTTCGCCAGCGTCTGCGCCGAGCCCGAGATCTACGATGCCTCCGTCCCCTCCGGCCAGCCCGACACCCTCCCTGGCGGCTTCCTCGATGCTCCCGTCCTCGCCGGCGTCCGGGACGGCGTCCACTACGACCACGCGAACGGCGGCGTCCTCCTCCTCGACCCCGGCACCGGCCTCCCGGTGCGGGACTCCGGCTCGACCTTCGTCTTCACCCTCAACGGCGCGGAACCCACCGCCGACTCGGACCGCTACACCGGCCCCATCGCCATCTCCCGGAGCACCGTCCTCCGCGTCAGCGCCCTCCGCCCGGACGGCGTTCCCTCCCCGCCTGTCACCCGCACCTTCATCCTCCCCGCCGATGTCCTCGCCCAGACCCGCCTCCCCGGTCTCCCCGGCACCGGCCCCCGCTGGGCCTCCGACCCGGCGGTCGTCGCCGCCCGGCACGCCCCCGGCACCGACACCGACGGCATCGCCCCTCCCGCCTTCGCCGCCTACGACGCCGAACCCGGCATCCTCGCCGCCCTCCGGGCCGCCCCGAGCGTCGCCATCACCGTGCCGTGGAAGGACGTGGATGTCATGTTCGTCGGCGGAAATTCAAAAATCGACTATCCCGCTTCCTTCGAGTGGATCGATCCCGCCCATCCGACCGACTACGACCAGGAGAACGCCAGCGTCCAGATTTCGGGGGAATACTCGGCAGGCCACAACAATACGAAATTGAGCCTCGATGTCATCTTTCGCAAGCGCCTCAGCCGCTACGGGCGCACCCGCTGGCAGGGGCCCGTCACCGGCACCGCCCCTCCGGAATCCGCCGTCTTCCCCGGCTCTCCCGTCCCCACCTTCGACCGCCTCCTCCTCCGTAATCCTTTCCGGGAAACCTTCACTTTCGACCCGTCCAACATCCGCTATTTCTCCGATTCCTACCTGAAGGAAACCCAGCGCGCCGTCGGCGGCTTCAACGTCCGCCGCCGTTGGGTCCACGTCTACCTTAACAGCTACTACTG
This sequence comes from Verrucomicrobiales bacterium, assembly GCA_024641425.1. Lineage (GTDB taxonomy): Bacteria > Verrucomicrobiota > Verrucomicrobiia > Verrucomicrobiales > DEV007 > JAHEDC01. The sequence goes on from JAHEDC010000363.1 coordinate 5,895, forward strand.
GGGCATCTACGATCTCGGCGAGCACGTCGACCCCGACCTCTTCCGCAGCCACATCCTCGCCGGCTCCCTCCCCCGCAACGACCTGAATCCGAATACGGAGAAGTATGACGATATCCGGGTGATCAATTACGGAATTCAACCGCCGAACCGCGATACCGTAGCCGCAGATCGTTTCGAAGCCGCTGTTGTCGCAGCGGAACGCGCTGCCGCAGACCCAACCAGCACAACGAAATGGACTGCCCTCACGGATCTCATCGATATCGACGACTGTGTCCGCTTCATTCTCGCCTACGCGACCATCGGCCAGATTGACTTTGATTCCCAGCAATGGCGAGGCTGGATTCACCCCGACGACAATCGCATGCGTTTTATCCTTTGGGATGGGGACAATTGCCAGATGTATACGACCGAACATTTACGCGTTCGTGTGGACGCTGAGCGAACATGGGGTACGAAGTTACACCAAATCCTCCATGGCTGGAATGGAAGTACCAGCTCTCCCACATACGCTAGCCATCCATCCTATCGCTCTGTGTTCTGGAATATTCTCACAGCTCTCGCCGCTTCGGGAGCTCCGCTATCCCAGCCAAGCCTAAACTCCCGATTCGACGGCGTCGCCCTCGAGGTGCGGCACCTCCTCTCCTGTGACGCCATACGCTGGGGAGACTCGCAGAGCATTGATTTCTGGAAATCCAATCTTTTCGGAAATGATGGCTCCCGTACTATGCCGACAGGCTTTCCTATTCAAAGCGGAAACCTTGTCAATAAGGCCGAGACCCAGGGCCTCAAGGTGCCGTAGATCGCGCCTGAACTCCTAACGAGACATACCCCGATGAAAGCTGTTCTCTTTCTTTGTATACTCTTAGTTTCCGCATTCCAGAACCCCGCCTCCGCCGTCACCTACTACGGCCCCACGCCCTACGCCCAACGCTCCTACAGCCCCTTCG
>JAHEDC010000364.1 GCA_024641425.1 Verrucomicrobiales bacterium
AGGCGCTCGATGGCCTCGGGGGAGAAGGCGAGGGAAAGGCGACCTGCTTTCTCGCGGGACTGGAGCATTTTCCGCGTCGCGGCGCCGCGGGCCCAGGCTCCGAAGGGACGGATCGGGTCGTAACGGTCGAAGGTTTCCCAGAGGGTAAGGGCGGTTTCCTGGTAGAGATCGTCCCGCGCGGCCGCGTCGCGCACGACCGAGCCGAGGTAAGCGCGCAGGTCGGCCTCGTGCGCGAGGAGCAGTTTCAGGAAGGGGCCTTTGTCGGACATCGGAAGAGCGGAGGACAGCGGCCGCCAGCGGGCAGCATAGGTCTCGGCTCTCTTTCAGGAAAGGGCGGCAAATCTGACGGAAAAACTTTTCTAGAATCCGGAAAGGACAACCACGGAAGGCACGGGTTAACGAGCGTCGCTCAAATCCCCATGCGGCCGAGGATGTTGCAGATACCCTCGAAAAGCTGGTGGGCGCGGGGGTGCTCGGCTTCGAGTTCGAGCATCGAGTCCTCCAGTTTCTGGAGCGGCGGACGATGGTCGGTATCGGCTTCCGGGACGGCGCGTTCGAGATCACCGAGTGATTCGAGGAGCCTCGCCCGGTTCTCGGGGGTGAGTCCATCGGTTTCCTCGATGTAGCTGCGCAGGTGGCTGATTTTTTCCGAAAGCGATTGTTCCATGATAGGGACATTCTACGCGGTGCGGGAAGGTGGTCAATGCTGCGGTGCGAGGAGGTTGACGTTCGCTGGGGAATCGTCGATGATGGAGGTGAAAAGAAGAATCATGCCATGAAAACGATCGCCGTAGGAGTTGATTTCACCGAGGTAAAAGACAAGGTCATTGCGGCGGCGGTGTCGCTGGCGAGGGCCTTCGATGCCACGCTGCACCTTGTCCATGTCTGTGCGCCGGAGCCCGCCCTCGTCGGGTATTCGGGCTACACCTACCCGGGGATCGACGAGCGGGAACATGAATTGCAGCTGGAAAAGGAGGAACTGCGGAAGATTGTGGATGCGTTGAAGGCGGAAGGGCTGGTCGTTAACGGGTACATGAAATCGGACGAGACGGAGAAGGGGCTGATTGAATTCGCCGAGCATCGGAATGCGGACGTGCTTGTTATTGGCACGCACAGCCGGAGTCTGATCAATCGGGTCCTTCTGGGGAGTGTGGCGGAGGGAGTGGTGCGGAAATGTCCGATTCCAATCCTCGTAGTTCCGAATTCGGAGAAGCCGACGGAGTAATCCCGGGGCCTTTTCCTCCGGCTTACTCTTCAGCAAGGAACGCATGTCCTTTGGACCAGGGCGGGAGGTCGAAGAAAGAGGCGAGCGTCGCCGCGATGTCGGCGAAGGTTTCGCGATGTCCCAGGCAGGAGCTTCCATGGCCGTGCCTGACGAGCAGGGGCACGAGTTCGCGGGTGTGATCGGTACCGCTCCACGTCGGATCGTTGCCGTGGTCGGCGGTAATGATGAGGAGATCGTCAGGACGGACACGAGGAAGGAACTCGCCGAGCCACGTGTCGAAAGCGGCGAGGGAGGCGGCATAGCCCACTGGATCGCGACGGTGGCCGTAAAGCGTGTCGAAGTCGACGAGGTTCGCGAAGACAAGTCCTGAGGTCGCGGGATCGTTCCAGAGGCGGTCGATGGTTTCCATACCCTCGCCATTTGAGTGCGTCGGGTAGGAATGGTCGATTCCCTGGGCGGCGAAGATGTCGCTGATCTTCCCTAGCGAGGTGACGGGGACACGATGGGTTTGGAGATGGGAAAGAATGGTCGGAGGAGGCAGGAACGAGAAGTCGCGGCGGTTTGCGGTACGCTGGAAGGCCCCCGTCTCCCCGATAAATGGGCGGGCGATGACGCGACCGATCCGAAGGGCGTCGCAGTGGGCGCGCGCGATGCGGCAGATCTCGTAGAGCCGGTCGAGTGGAATGATGGCCTCGTGCGCGGCGATCTGAAGAACGGAGTCGGCGGAGGTGTAGAGAATGGGATGACCCGTGGTGACGTGTTCGGTTCCCAGTTCGTCGAGGATGACGGTGCCGCTCTGGGGGTAATTTCCGAGGAAGATAACACCCGCTTCCGCTTCGATGGCGGCGACGAGATGGGAAGGGAATTCATCGAAGACGGCGAAGGGTTCGTCGAGGACAACGCCGGCGATCTCCCAGTGTCCGGTGGTGGTGTCCTTGCCCGGAGAACGTTCGCGCATCCAGCCGTAGCGCGCGCCGGGAATGAGCGAGGTGACGGCTGGGGGCGCATGGTTCGCCACCCCGGCGAGAATTCGGGAAAGTCCGAGGGAATCGAGGTTCGGCAGCAAGAGGGTCGGAACCTTCTCCAGGATGTGACCGAGGGTGTGGGCTCCTTCATCGCCGTACGCGCCGGCATCCGGCGCATGGCCGATGCCCACGCTATCGAGAACGATGAGGAGGGAACGCATGGAAGCTAGAAACTCGAAGGATGAAGGAAGAAGTGAATGGCGTCGGATTGCATTCTTCTTACTTCCCGATTCTAAATTCCAACCGGGTGCCACGCGGTTTTGAACTCGAGGGTGTCGAGGATGCGGTAAGGGTCGGCGGCCTTTTCGGTGAACCAGTCGTTTGCAGCGAGTTCGGGCGAGGAGACGCGCTTGAGGTTCGCGGCGGCGCCTTCACGGAGGAGGGTAACGATCTCCGGATCACCGGAGCCATCGACGAGGGCGTTTACGTCCATGTGGGAGGCCATGCCGGGGGCGAGCTCCTTGCGAACGCCGCTGAGGATGTTGAGCACGCCTCCGGGGACGTCGCTGGTGGCAATGATCTCGGCGAAGGTAATGGCCGGCAGCGGAAAGGCCTGCGAGGCGAGGACGACGGCCGTGTTTCCGCTGAGGAGGGCCGGGGCGACGAGGGAGACGAGGGCGAGGAGCGGGCAGGCGTCGGGGCAGACGATGGCGACGACGCCGGTGGGTTCGGGGGTGGTGAAGTTGAAGTGCGGGCTGGCGACAGGGTTTACGGATCCGAAGACTTGGGAGATCTTGTCGGTCCATCCGGCGAAGTAAACGAGCCGGTCGATGGCCGCGTTGACCTCGGCGCGGGCTTCCTTTCCGGTCTGTCCGGTCGAGACGGCGAGTTCATCCGCGAGGGAGGTCGCGCGTCCTTCGAGCATTTCGGCGGCACGGTAGAGGATCTGTCCGCGGAGGTAGGCGCTATTGGCGGCCCACGCGGGCTGGGCCTTGCGGGCGGCGACGACCGCGTCGCGGAAGTCCTTGCGGGAAGCGTGACAGTAGTTGGCCAAGTGTTCTCCGGTGGTTGGGGATTTCGAGACGAGGTAGCGCCCGCTCTCGGTGCGGGGGAATTTCCCGCCGATGGAGAGCTTGTAGGTCTTCTGGACGGTGAGGCGCGGAGGTGGATTCGGCACGGGGAAGTGTAGCGGTCGGCGGGATACTTGTCCAGAGTGGGAGGGAAGGGCTCGGGGCGGTTTCGTTCTTAGAACTGAAAGTAGATGAAATCGGAGCCGACGCGGCTCCGAAGCAGAAGGATTCCGATGAAAAGGACGGCGGCGACGGCGCCTTGCGCGAAGACCCACCTCGGGGCGGTTTCGCGGGCCGCCCATTTCTCCGGTGAGGTCCAACGTCGGTCCGTCCAGGCGTGGAGCCACAGGGGGAGGGAGCAAAGGAGGGCGTAGGCAAAAAAATACGCGCCCGTCCGCCAGTCGGTGGTATCGACGCCGAAGGGGCTCGCGGTGAGTGCCTTTCGAAGGAATTCGGGATTCTGCTCGCGAAAAAGGAGCCAACCGATGTTCGTAAGAACGAACATGATGAGGATCTGCGGAAGTTTCGCAAAGGGGGAGGTCGCCACTTCGAGGCGGGGAAAGCGGGTGGAGAGGAAGCGCCAAGCAATGAGAAGTGCCCCGTGGTAGGCGCCCCATAGGACAAAGTTCCAGTTCGCGCCGTGCCAGAGGCCCGAGAGGAGGAACGTTGCCATGAGATTGAAGCAGACTCTCGAGGGGCCGCCACGGGAGCCGCCGAGGGGAATGTAAACGTAGTCGCGAAACCAGGTGGAGAGTGAGATGTGCCAGCGCCGCCAGAAGTCTGCGGGATTCCGGGCGAGGTAGGGGTGGCGGAAGTTCTCGCAAATCCGGATGCCGAAGCAACGGGCGGTGCCCCTTGCGATATCGGTGTATGCCGAAAAATCGGCGTAGATCTGGATGCAAAAGCAAAAGACGCCGCCCCAGACAATGGGGAAGGTCGGATCGTTGATGGAGAAGGCCTTGTTGCAGATGGAGGCGACATTGTCGGCGATGACGACTTTCTTGAACACGCCCCAGAGCATGAGGAAGAGTCCGGTGCGGAGGTGGTCGAGATTGAGTCGGCGCGGACCCTCGATTTGGCCGATGAGGTGGCCGGCCCGCTCGATGGGGCCGGCGACGAGCTGCGGGAAGAAGGCGACGTAAAGCGCGTAGTCGACGAGATGGCGCCGGGCTGTCAGTTTCTCCCGGTAGACGTCCACGACGTAGGAGGCACTCTGGAAGGTGTAGAATGAGATTCCGACCGGAAGAAGGATCTTCAGGGGGAGGGGCGACATTTCGAACCCGACCGCGTGAAAGAGATCGGTGAAGGCTTCGGTGAAAAAGTTGAAATACTTGAAGACACAGAGGATAGCGAAGTTCGAGAAGAGGGAGATCGCCAGGAAACGGCGGCGCTTTTCCGGATGCTCCGTGATGGCCCGTGCGCAGATGTAGTCGATGAGTGTCGTCGTCGCGATGAGGATGCAGTACCAGGGGTGGACGTAGCCGTAGAAGAAGTAGCTCGCGCCCAGGAGGAGGGAATTCTGCGGTCGCGACGGCAGGAGCCAGTAGGTGGCGAGAACAGCGACGAAGAAGAAAAGATAATCGAGACTCTGGAAAATCATCGTGTCTCGGCAGATAGAATAGGCTCAAGGGTTGAGCGTATTTTATTCCAGAATCGTCGGGTATAGTCCGGGCGGTGGGCGAGGCCGATGTGGTCGCCATCCGAATACCATGCGGATGGGATTGGGGCGTCGCTTTCGTCGACGAAGTAGCCGCCGTGTTCGCTGATAAAGTGGGAGAGGTCATCCAGATAGGGAATGAGCTGAGGGTCGTCGCCGCGGTCGCCATCGACATCGCAGCGGCGCTTTACGCGGTAGAACAAAAGGGTGAATCCGCTCTCCCTTGCGAGGTCGAGGATGTGGGGGAGAAACGAGGCTTCAGGGGAGGGGGAGAAGGCGATCGGGGTTTCGGCACTCTCCCAGCTGATATCGTTTCCGATATCGTCGCCGAGGTCGTGCCGGAGATTGTCAAGCCCGAAGCGGACGGCCATCTGGCTGCGCCGGGTCGCCTTCCCGACGCCGAAACCTGTGAGGTCGAAGGCGAGATCTGCCAGTATCCCCCGGGCGTTGGCAGGTTGATTCCCGATGCCGTAGGAGGCTCGGAGAGCATAATCGAAGCGGCTTTGAAGACCGCTGGAGTTCGCCTTCGCAGGATTCCAAAGCACCTGTTCGACGACGGGGTCTCGGCCGAGGCGAAGGCTCTCGAGGTAGGTGCCGTAAATGCCCGTAGTCCGGTAGGCTGGCCAGGTGAGGAAGCGGTCGCGGAAGAAAATGATGACGACCTTCGGCTTCACTTCGAGCGGGGCGATGATGTTTTTCAGGTAGAGATACCAGACGGCGGTGGCGGTGCTGGCCTTGGAGACGAACGCGGAAGAATATCCCGTCTCGGAGGTGAATACCCGTTGATCGATGCGGGTATTGAGCATCGAATTTCCCATGAAAACGATCTCGGGCTTGCTCCTCGCGAGGAGTTCGGGAGTAAGATGGAGGTCGGCGCCTGCGGATTCACCAGGTTCGGCCGGAAGGCGTTCGCTGTCCTCGTCGTCGGGCGCGACGGGATTCGAGAGCCGGAGAACGAGTGGTCCCGCCACGAAGAGACCAAGGAAGACGAGGAGGCGGAAGGCGGGTGATTTCATCCCAGGTCCTGGAAATGCGGGACGCTCAGGACGCGGGTTTCAGGGTGAACGCGGTGGCTTCGGCCGCCGTCGCGGGCGAGTCACCCCGTCCCTGAAGGTACCAGAATCCATCGGGGCCGATGGTGAGGGAAAGGCTGGTTTCGCGAGACTCGATGGGGCCTGCGAGCCGAGTGAAGGCGCAGAAGCTTGTGGAGCTTTCAAGCATCTTCACGTGCGGGGACTGGCCACCCCAAGTGAAACTCTTGGGGATCAGTGTAGGACGTTCGGCGGCATTCGGAAATCGGACGACAATGACGGAAACGGCGGTTTCGGGGGTTCCTCCCTTACCTGTCAGATACCAGTTCTGATCGGTTGGATTGATCACGATGCGGGCATCGGCGCCTTCGGGGAAGGGGCCGCGCAAGCCACCGATCATGCAGAATCCTTCGGACGCGGGAAGGAGTTTGACGGGTGACGAAGTCGCCCCGCCGCGCCATTCACGGCTGGTGATCTCGGCACCGGGGAAGTCGATGAGAGGGGCCTCCATCAGGGTGAGGGCGCCGCTTGCGTACTCCGGAACATCTCCGCCGAGAAGCTCCCATTGTCCTTCGGCGCCGGTCCCGGGAACTGGAGGGCGCAGGGCTAGGAAGGCCGAACTCGCTGAGAAGTCGCCTCCAAGGGCTGACACGATGGGAAGGCCGCTGTGGAAAGGAGGGATCCGGGTGCGGGCGGCTTTGACCGGGAGAGCCATGAATTGAAAGGCGGAAAGAGGAGTCCCACCCGTGCCGCCGGTGGCGAGGAGCTTCCGGAGTCCCCGTGCCTCCGTCGCGATGAAGACGGCGTCGCCCAACTGGGACGAGGCCGCAAGAGAGCGCTGGAGTTTGTCGAGGGATGCCGCGTACTCGCGTATGCGGTCTGCGTGTGCGA
>JAHEDC010000027.1 GCA_024641425.1 Verrucomicrobiales bacterium
GTCGTCAGCTAGGGGGGAAGCGGTCCTCACGCGACTTCACGATCACCGGGGGCGCGTGAATCCGTTGCGATTCCTCCTGTTTATTATGAGCGGGGGAGACTACTCTGACAGCGTTTGATCCTCCCAAGTCCCCCCATGAATTCCTCCCGCTTTCTTTTATCCCCGCTATCGGTCGTCGTTGGCGCCGCCCTTCTCCTCTCCGCCTCCGCGCGCGCGGATTTCGTCAATTTCGAGACACCGCAGGTGCATCCGGTCGCGCTTTCTCCGGACGGGAAGTCGCTGGCCGTCTGCAATACCGCCGACAACCGGGTCGAATTCCTCGACCTCTCGGGCACGACCCCCACAGGCTCGGGTTCCCTCGTGGTAGGGATGGATCCGACCTCGGCGCGGTGGCGGAATTCATCCGAACTGTGGGTCGTGAACCAGGTCTCGGACACCGTGAGTATTGTCGATGTGGCGGCGGGCCGGGTGACGCGGACGCTGGCGACCCTGGATGAACCGGCGGATGTCGTTTTCGCAGGCACACCGCTTCGGGCCTTTGTCTCCTGTTCGCAGGCGCGCACCCTCCTCGTCTTCGATCCGGCGAATCTTGATGTGGCGCCGCTGTCGGTCGTGCTTGAGGGCGAGGATCCGCGGGCGCTGGCGGTGAGCCCGGACGGGGCGACCGTTTACGCCGCGATCTTCGAGTCGGGGAATGGATCGACCATTCTCGGAGGGGGCGGAACGGCGGGGATCGGGTATCCTCCGAACGCGGCCAGTGACACGCGGGGACCCTACGGAGGGACGAATCCGCCGCCGAACAACGGCGCCGCCTTCAATCCGCCGAAAAACCCCGCGAACGGCACGCCGCCGAAGGTCGGGCTCATCGTGAGGCAGGACGCGGCGGGCAGTTGGCGCGATGACAACGGGGAGGACTGGACCCCGCTCGTCAGTGGAAACCTGGCAGCGGCTTCCGGCCGTCCGGTCGGGTGGCGGTTGCTCGACAACGATGTCGCCCTGATCGATGCGGCGACGTTGTCGGTCACCTACGCGGAGCGGATGATGAACCTGTGCATGGCCCTCGGCGTGAATCCTGTCGACGGCGGCGTCTGTGTGGTCGGCACGGACGCGACGAACGAGGTGCGCTTCGAGCCGGTGGTGAATGGCACGTTTGTCCGGGTGAAATCGGCGCGTTTCGCGGCCGGAAATCCCGGAACGATCAGCGTGGTCGACCTGAATCCGCATCTTGACTACGCCACGCCCACGCTGCCCCAGGCGCAGCGCGACCTCGCCGTCGGCGACCCGCGCGCCATCGAGTGGCTCGGCAATGGCACGCGCGGTTTCGTCGCGGGGATGGGCTCGAACAATGTGATCGTCCTCGACGCGAGCGGCCAGCGCCTTCCGGGGCAGCCACCGATCGAGGTCGGCGAGGGCCCGACCGGCATCGCGGTCGATGACGCCCGGGGGCGTCTTTATGTCTTGAACCGTTTCGAGGCCACCGTCTCGGTGCTCGATGTGAACACGCTCGCCGAGACCGGGCGTGTCGCGTTTTTCGATCCCACTCCCGCCGTCATCCGCAACGGACGCCGCCATCTCTATGACACGCACGCGACCTCCGGGCTTGGTCAGGCTTCCTGCGCATCCTGCCATATCGATTCGCGGATGGACCGCCTCGCATGGGATCTCGGCGATCCGGCGGGCGCGGTGAAGGTGCTTGACGGCTCCGGCCGCCACAACCTCGGCGCGGGTCTCCCGGGGTTGACCTCGAACTTCACCGACTTTCATCCCATGAAAGGTCCGATGACCACGCAGACGCTCCAGGACATCATTGGCAAGGAGCCCCACCACTGGCGCGGCGACCGCGACGGACTGGAGGAATTCAACGGCGCCTTCCAGTCCTTGCTTGGAGACGACACGGGGCTGACCCCGATGGAGATGCAGGCCTTCGAGGATTACCTCGCGACCATTCACTTCCCCCCGAATCCCTACCGCAATCCGGACAACTCGCTCCCGACCAATCTGCCGCTCCCCGATCACTACCGGAATTCGCGCTTCGGCCCCGCTGGCACCCCGATGCCGAACGGGAATGCGAAGCGCGCCCTCGACACCTTGTATCGGCCACTGGGCCGCGCCATCGACCAGGGTGCCTTCGCCTGTGTCACCTGCCATACGCTCCCGACCGGGATCGGCACCGACTCGCGTTTCACCGGCGGCGGTTTCGTCCCGATCATGCCGGGACCCAAAGGCGAGCGCCACCACGCGCTCGTCTCCGTCGACCAATCGACCCAGCGTGCGTTCAAGACCCCGCAGACCCGCAACGTGTATGACAAGGTCGGCTTTGAGACGACCCGCCCGACCAGTCGCGCCGGCTTCGGTTTCTTCCACGACGGCACCGTCGATTCGATTACCCGCTTTGTCTCCGAGGACGTCTTTACTCCAAACAACGTTCAGGAGGTGGCCGATCTCGTCGCTCTCATGCTCGCTTTCTCGGGTTCCGACTATGGAAATCCCGTCGAGGCCTTCGAGCCGCCCGGCACCGCGAGCAAGGACGCCCACGCGTCGGTCGGCAAGCAGGTCACTCTGGCCAGCAATGCGCCCGGTACGGGCCGCACCCTGCTCGATTCCCTCATCGTCCTCGCGAACGCGAACCGTATCGACCTCGTCGGTCACGCGGCGGGGCGCGGATGGCGGCATTCGACCGGGAGCACCTTCGTCCGCGACCAGGCGGGGCAATCCGAATCCCTCACCGCCCTGCTCGCGCGGGGGGAAGCCGTGACCTTTACCGCGGTGCCGGACGGCTGCGGCCAGCGTCTGGGCATCGACCGCGACCGCGACACCCTGCTCGATTACGACGAGGTGCGGGATTTCGCGCCCGAAATTACCGGAATCCAGAATCCCTTCGCTGGCAACAACATGGACTCAACCGGGAACAACGGCTCGCTCGTTCCCGATGGGGTGCCCGACGGGCTGAACGATTTCGACGGCGACGGCATTTCGAACGCGGCCGAGATCGCGGCCGGCACGAATCCGGTCGGAAACATCTCGATCGAGGTGCCGATGGCCCCGCTCGCATCGTGGGACGGAGAGGGGAGCGCGCTCACCCTCACGTGGCAGGCCGCGCCGCTCGGCGAATTTGCGGTGCGAGTCTCGGACGACCTCGAGACCTGGGAAATCGTTCCCGAAAGCCGCCAGACGGCGGGAGTGAGTGGGGGGACAATGCACTGGTCCGACACGTCCGCCGGCACCGAGTCCCGCCGTTTTTACAGCATCGCGCGCTTCCGCTAGGGAGTTTTCTTCCTCCGCGCTGCCTCCGCGCGTTTCTTTTTCACGGCGGGAGGGAGATTGCCTTCGTAGGCCTTGATGAAGGCTTTCACCCTGGCGCGCTTGAAGAGTTTGGAAAGGACATCGAGGGGGACGCCATCGAGGTCTTTGACCCGGACGCACGATTTGCCCCTATCGAGTTTTTTCCCCGATTTCTTCCAGGCCTCGATGAACCAGGCCTGGAGCTCCGGATCGGTATAGACGCAGAAAAGGTAGAGGCCGATGTGGTTTTTCTGCGAGGCGATGCTCGCGAAGGGCAGCGGCTGCTTCGGATCGCAATGGTAACCGGCGGGATAGACGGAGTGCGGAACATAGTAGCCGACCATCCCGTATTGGATTCCTTCCTCGAGGGTTTTGTCGAGGCTGCCAAGAATCGTTTCGCGGATCGTCTGGATCGCCACCCGGCGATCCTCCGGTAGCTCGGCGATGTATTCGGTGACGGTGGTAGGTTTGTCCATGGTGTTTCGAGCGAACTTTTCCGTGCCCCCCGCACGGTAGGGGAAAGAAAAACCAGCGTAAAGCTCGATCCGCGACCACGCCTCAGTCGGGAAGCCGAACGCGTGCCCTTGCGATCGTATTCCCGTCCCACGTTTTCCGGCCAGCGGCGCCGAGATAGACCGTGGTATTCCCCGCATCCTCGAAAAGAAAGGGTGTCACATGACCAAAGCGATCGACGTCTTCGTTGCTCAAGGGAAGGAGGAGGCCGCGCGCATTCCATTCGTCCCCGTCCGGACTCCGTGCCCACCGGACCCCGCCGCCGGACTCGATGAGCATGACGTGGTGGTCCTCGACGCGGGCGACGTGAACCGCGCCGGAACCCTCGCGGAAGACGGGCCCGGGGCGGCGCTGCCAGTGGATCCCGTCGCGGGATTCCGCATAGCCGATGGCGCGGCCCTCACGCTTGATCCCGGCTGCCAGGGGATTCGCGGCGGCGGCTTCGGGAGTGGGTTGGCCGTCATACCACATGCGGAAGACGCCGTTTTCATGAAGCACCGAGGGACGCCCGACCTTCCGGGAATCCCACGCCTGTTCCCCGCCCCGCCCGAGCACGACGCCGCGCTTTTCCCAGACCACGCCATCGGAGGAAGTCGCGGCCGCGATCTCGTCCTGCTCCGCCGTCTCGGCGACAGTGTGGAACATCCACCAGATGTCGCCGACGCGCACGACCGACGGATCGTTCACATGGTTCGCCGTCCCGCGGTCGAGCACGACGCCCATTTTCGTCCAAGTCCTGCCGTCGGCGGATTCCGCGAGGTGGATGCGGTCGTGGCCGTCGGTGCCTTGTCCGCCGTACCACATCAGGAGCACGGTGCCGTCGCGGTGGACTTCGGGGGCGTAGACGTTGCCGCCTCCGTGCGGAGCGCGTTCGGTGGAAGCTTCGCCGCGAATCAGCACCCGCATTGCGTTTTCGGAGCCGGGCAGCGGTAGGGCGGCGAAGAGGCCGAAGGCGAGGAGGGTCAGGGCGATGGGGAACTTCATGAGTTTTCGGAAGATTATGTTCCAGGGCTGACCCGCCCGCACCCGATTTCCGCGTCGTAGGGAGGTGCGGGGAATTCGTCTTCCCTTCGCGGATAGAGGAATCCCGCGGCCGTGTCGGTTGCAAGAAGCGCGGAGGCTTCGGCAGGGGATGCACAGCGGCGGGAGCCGATGAGAATTTCGTTAAGGGACCATGAAGGAACCATTCTTCGAGACTGGGTCTTCGGGCGAGAAACCGGATCGTTTCCGGCTCGACTCGATGGCCCGGATGCTTCCGTGCCCGATCGGGTGCGGCACGTTGGGCGACTGCCTACTCCAGGGGCGGCTCCTTCCCCTAACCCCTGACCCAAACATGTCATGAACCGTCAGTTATCCCACCTGTTCCGCATCATTCTGTTCGCGCTCCTCGCCGCTTTCGGTGCGCGCGCCCTGATCGTGATGTTCTCGCTTCGTTCCGTCGATACCGAGTTCTCTGTCGTCGATTCCTCGTTCTCCCTGGCACCCATTCCATCACCACCATCCGAATTACAGTTTGAGCCGATCGCTCCGCAAAAATACGTGAACGGTGGCGCGCGGGTCCGCTCCTCGATGCCCGGCGGGTTATCGGCAGACGAGTGGCAGCGCATCCGCGGGCAAATCGAGGAGTCCGAGTACGCCTTCGAACTCAGCGACGGTCGGGCCCTCGCGGCGAACCGGGAGCAGCGGATCAAGACATCGGTGGGACAGGCAGGTGTCGAAGTGAGTCCCTACGCGCGGCCCGGAGAGCTGCCCGCCTGGAGCTGGCAGCTCCGGTGGATGGGAACCGGGGCGGAGGCCGCGAAGGTGTCCGCGTCGGGGCGGCGGGCCGAAATCGGACGGGGTTCCGTTACCGAATGGTATGAAAACCGGACGGTGGGAGTGGAGCAGGGATTCACGATCCACGAAGCCCCAGCGGCCAGTGCCGACGGGGAAGATCGGCTGCGGTTGCGTTTTGAATGCGAGACCTCGCTGGCGTTCGGGACGCCGGGCGTGACAGGCCTAGAGTGGAAGGATGCTTCGGGCGCGGTGGTTCTCCGCTACAACGGGCTGCGTGCCTACGATGCGAACGCGATGCCCGTCCCGGCGGAATTCGAATGCTCTCCCGAGGCTCCGGAACAGATAACGATTGCTCTCAACACGCGGGGCGCGGTCTATCCGCTCACGGTCGATCCCCTCATCGCGACCCTTCCGCAGCAGTTGCAACCCGCGGTGCCGACCGAGCTGCAATTCGGCTTCGCGGTGGCAATGCAAGGCGACGTGTGTGTCATCGGCTCGCCTCCCGATGATCCGGATAAGATCCATCCGACGCCGGGACTCGGCGCGGTTTACCTTTATTACCGGAATCCCGCGGGCTTCTGGACGCAGGCAAGGCGGCTTCTCGAGCCGGTTTCGAACTCGAACCGGGCCTTCGGTGCGGCGCTTGCCCTGAGCGGGAACACGCTGGTGATCGGGACCCCGGCCTTCACCGATCCGACCGCGCCGCTCCCCGCGAATGCGGTCGGAGCCTACATCTACCGGTTCGAACCGGGCACGCTCTTCCAGACGATCGTGGGAAGCACGGCTTTGCTTGACCCGGCCGGGACGAGCCGCACGAGTGAATTCGGACGAGCCGTCGCCCTCAGCAGCACGGGGGCGTCAGTGGCTGTCGGATCGCCTGGGGCTTCCTCGGGTGGGGCACAGACGGGCGGGCGGGTGCTCATTTATCGGCGGAATCCCGATGGCAGCTATCCGACGGCCTCGTCGGCGCTCCACGACAGTTGGGGCGGTCAAGCCGACGCGGAATGGGGAAGGAGCCTCGCTTTCGACCGTCTGGCCGACGAGCGGCTAGCCGTGGGCGCGCCGGGCTACGATCAAACCGGACTGCTCAATGCCGGACGAGCCGCCATCGTGGAAGTGACGGGCGCAGGCGTCTCCATCCTGCCGGTGACACCCGCTTCGCCGGGCTACGAGGGCGACGCGCGCTTTGGTTCCAGTGTCGCCCTCTACGGCGATGATCTCGCCGTGGGCCATCCCGACCGGAGCGCCTTCGTTCTCGATCCCGACGGCACGACGCGCACCGTAGCCTTCGCGGGAACCGTCCATCTCTTCTCCGCCGCAACCGGCTGGAACCAAAGCAGGGTCATTGCCTCGCCGGGCGCGACCGGTTTCGGGCTGCGCGTATCGCTCGACGGAGAGAATCTGGTCGTCGACTCCTTCACCTACAGCTACGGCTATGCCCGGCAGTATCCGGATTGGGTAAGAACCTTCACTTACCCGGACGCTCTCTACCTTCCGAGGCCTCAAAACAGCCTGGTGGTGAGCGGCGACCATGTCCTTTTCGGCGATTCGGGCGAAATCTTCCAGCTTCACGGGAATGGCTGGAGCACCATTGATCCGGGGTTGTCAGTGGTCTCAGGTGGCGAGCGGCTGGGCATGGCGCTGGCCGGGGCGCCGGAATTTACGGTCGTTGGAGCACCCTTCTATTCCGTGATCGGCTCCACGCACCGCGGCTATGTGGCGGTCGTCACGTATTCGTCGTCCGGGCGTCCCCAGTTCACGCCGCTGGGATCGGGCGCTCCGGGCGGTTCCGAACTGGGCACCACGGTCGCGACCGACGGGAAGCGCATCGCCGCCGGGGCCCCGGGCTTCGACTCCAATTCCGGGTTCGTAAGCATCTACCAGCGCGATGGTTCCGGCGTCTGGGGAGAAGTCGGCGGCGTTCCGAATCCGGACACGGTGTCACCGGCGGGCGACCGCTTCGGGAGCGCGATCGCCCTTGACGGGGATCGCCTCGTCGTCGGGGCGGCGCTTGACGGGCATTATGGATTCTGGGGCGGGCGGGCGTGGGTTTTCCAACGGGATGCGGCGGGGGTCTGGGGAAGCCCCGAGGAACTGGTTCCGGTCGGCGGCCTCGGGCCCTTCGATCTCTTCGGCTGGTCTGTCGATATCGAAGGTGACCGGATTGTCGTCGGCGAGCCGGGTGACGATACGGCGGGCAGTGGAACGGGTGCGGTTCACGTGTTCGAGCGGCGCGGCGGCGGCTGGCAGTGGCGGGCGAAAACGACGCCGAACCCGGGCGAGGTGCCGGTCGGCGTGGAAGTGAACCTCGGCTTCTCGGTGGCGCTCGACGGCGACCTCATCGCCGCGGGCGCGCCCGCGCTTGTGATCTCCCCCGGCAGCGGGCCGGGCTCGGTTTCCGTCTTCGCGAGAATGGCGGGAGGAATGGACCACTGGGGACAACTCGCGCGGTTTGTCCCGGGCGATAGTGCGAACGACGACGAGTTCGGGCTCTCGGTTCTGTGGCACGACGACGAGCTGTTCGTCGGCACCGGTCAGACCGATGCGATCTTTGTTCTGCGGAGCGGGAACGGTGCGGAAAGTTGGAGCGAGGCGGCCCGCATCGCCAATCCGACGCCGGCGACGGATCTCGGCTTCGGCCATTCCTTCGCCATCACCCGGAATATCCTTGCGACGGGGATCCCGCTGGCCAACAGCGAGGCGGGGCAGGTGGTTTACTTCCGACGGCCGCTCGGATGGTATCCGGCCCCCGTCTACGATGGAATCGATACGAACGGCCTGGGCAGCGCGCTCGCGATTGACGGGGACACGGCGGCTCTCGGCGCGGACCGCTACACCGTTCCGGGTGCGCCCGGTTCCGAGCATGGAGGCGTTTATGTCCTCACGCGGAATGCGGGGGGCGAATGGATGGCGGATCCGAACGTGCTCATCGCCGATCCAGTGCTTGCCGGAGCGCGCTTCGGGGCGGCGGTGGCACTGGATCGCGACCACCTCATCGTGGGTGCCCCTTTTCATAACGGCAGCGGAGCCGCGTGGGACTTCACGCGCTTGCACGACGGGCAATGGTCGCGCAATGCGATCCCCGGAGGCGGAGGCCAGTTCGGCGCCTCGGTTTCCATCGACGGTCGGGTCGCCGCCATCGGGGCACCCTTCAGCAGCCCCTATGGGAGCGCGTTCGTCTACCTGTTCGATATCGGCACCTTCGGAGCCTTTTTGGAAAAGACCCTCTTGCCGCCCACGCTGCCCGTGCAGAATCCGACGCTGGGCGAAGTCCGCTTCGGAGCCTCGGTTTCCCTCGATGGCGAAACCCTCGCCATCGGAGCGCCGGGTGTCGATCTCGCGGCCGGCCCCGATCGGGGGAACGTCTTTGTTTACGAGCGCAATCTCGGGGGAGCGAGGCAATGGGGGATGGCGAAATCGCTCGATGGACTTCCTTCCGAGATCTCGGCGGGGTTCGGCGAGTCGCTCGACCTCTGCGGCAACCGCCTCCTCATCGGTGCTCCCGGCCATATACCGGGTGCTCCCGTGGCCGCGGGCGCGACCGGTGCGGCCTATCTCCTCCGCTATGACCAGGGGGGACCGGGCAACTGGGGGCGGGAACAGATCCTCCTCCCGCGCGAGTTGCAGGACGGCGAACGTTTCGGCCACGCGGTGGCCCTGGACGGCGAGTGGATTGCGGTCGGAGCGCCGGGCCGAAAGGCCATGAATGGGACACCGACGGGAGCCGTCGAAACGTTCCTCCTCGGTGCCGATACGACGTCTCCGGCCGAGACCGGAATCCAGCTCGCTTACGCTGGCTTCACCCGCTTTGGCAGCTCGCTTGCCCTTGGCGGGAACACCTTGCTTGTCGGCGATGACATGACCTTCCCGGGCAGCAGCTCGGTCGAGGTGTTTGCCCTGATGAATCATCGCGAAAGATGGGGCTACGACAATTTCAATGCCCTGGTCTTCGAGCCGGCGTTGGAAGCGACGATCTGGGGCGACCTGGCAGACCGGGATCACGACGGGCTGCCGACCCTCCTCGAGTATCTGATGGGATCGAGTCCGACCCGCGCGGAGCCCGCGCCCTATGAAACGACCGTCGTCTCCGGGATGAGTCCGGGCCTGAAATTCCTACGCCTCCGATACCGCAAGGCCCGGTGGCCTTCCCGTGCGGACTATGTTCTTGAGCCCCAATGGTCGTTCGATCTCGCGAATTGGTTCCGGAGCGGAGAAGGGCCGACGCCGCTTACGGTGAAGATCATCGAGCAGGTGGTCTCGGAAGACGGCTATCCCTATGATTCCTGGCTTATCGATGCCTACCTGAACGTCAGCGCTGGCGAGCCCCGGGCCTACCTGCGGCTCGTCGCAACCAAACGGTAGGCGGTCTCGCCTCTCGAACACGTCACGCCTTGTCGAGCTTGAAGTCCCAGCCCTCGCGATACGCCTTCGTGATCAGTTTGTTCGCGGCCTCGCTGTTGCTGAAACGGAGGCCGGGCCCATCCCAGGCGAGGCTTTCACCGGGGAAGCGAAGGCAGGCGTTGCCGAGCTGGATCGTCTCGGTGAAGGGGCCGGCATACTTGAAATTCGAGCCGGGATAATCGTAGGGTTTGTTCCCGATCGCGGCCTCGCGCCATTCGGTGTGGTGGCCGATCGATTTCTCGTAGACGCGCGCCGGTCGGTAGTCGCCGGTCTTTTCCTTCAGTTCGGCGGCGAGTTCCTTGTGCGCGGTTTCCGGGATGATCCGGCAGGAGTCGCCGTAATCGCCGGTGACGAGGAGCTTCCGTTTCGTGCCGACATAGAGGTTGCCCGAAGTCGCGAGGCGCGAGCCCTCGGCCAATTCCTCCAGGCGCGGGTGACGGCGCTTCTTGCCGTCCTTGTCGGTGTATTCGTTGTCGGTGCCGTCGTACCAGTAGACATCGAAACCGGGACGGTCGCCTTTCGGGCCGAAAGTCCATTTCAGGGTCGATCCCTTGGGGAAGGCCTCGTCGGTAAGAGTGTCGACGTTGAGGGCCTCGACATGGGTCGGATAGCCGGGGTCGAGGGACATGAAGATCGAGTCCATCGTATGGCAGGCCATGTCAGCGAGGGCACCACCGCCGAAGTCGAGCCAGCCGCGCCAGTTGAAGGGCAGGTAGGGACCACCGCGCTTGTTCTTGAACTCCGCCTCGTCATCGCCCCAGCTTGCGACATAAGGACGCATGGGCGCGGCCCCGATCCAGGCCTCCCAGAGCAGGCTGTCGGGCACCGGATCGCTCCCCTTCGGACGATTCATGCCCTGGGCCCAGATCGGGCGATTGGTGAAGCAATGGATCTCGGTGATGTCGCCGAGATGCCCGCCCTTCACGTAGGAGGCGATAAGGCGGTTGCCCTCGTTGGCGTGGCCTTGGTTGCCCATCTGGGTCGCGAGCTTGTACTTGTCGGTAGCCTCCGCGAGCTGCCGGGCTTCCCGGACGGTGTGGGTGAGCGGCTTCTGGGTGAAGACGTGCTTGCCGTGGTTCAGGGCCGTTACCGTGGCAGGGTAATGGGTGTGGTCGGGCGTGCCGATCATCACGGCGTCGAAGTTCTCCGCTTCCTTCTCGAACATCTCGCGGTAGTCGCGGTAGCCTTTGGCCGCCTTCCAGTGCTTGGCCAGCTCGTCCTGCCCGTCCTTCTCCAACTGCTTGGCCGCACTCGCGATGCCGCCCCAGCGTGAGGAATCGACGTCGCAGAAGGCGGCGCAGATGTCGCCGTGGGTGCGGGTGTCGTTGATGTGGCGCGAGTTGATGCCTCCGACGCCGATGAAGGCGACGCGCAGCTTGTCGCCCTTGTTCTGGGAGTGGAGGATGGCGGGAGCGCCGAGAATGCCGACACCGGCGGCGGCGGAGTTGCGGAGGAATCGGCGGCGGGAGTGGGTGTTCATGTCAGGAAATGGAAAGGGGTTAGGGGCGGGTGATTTTTTCGAGCGTGGCCCGGAGGCGCGCGACGATCTCGGGATGAACGGCGGTGACATCCATGGACTCGCCGGGGTCGTTTTTCAAATCGAACAACTGCGCGGTCGGCTCGCCGGGTTTCGGACGGACTTTCTTCGGCTCGGAGAAGCCGCCGGAACCCAGGCCCTCGATGAGTTTCCACTCGCCCTCGCGCACGGTCATGAAGCCGCCGCCGGACTGCATGGCGAGGTGCGGCCGCACCGGTGTTTCGGCGGGTTGGGTGCCGAGGAGGACCTTTGAGAAATCGTAGCTGTCCGGGCCCTCGTCGGCCTTGCGCGGGTAGCCAGTGAGGGCGGCGAAGGTCGCGAGCAGATCGGTGAAGCAGAGCGTCTGGTCGCTCACGGCACCGGGCGCGACCTTTCCCGGCCAGCGGACAATGAAGGGCATGCGGTGCCCGCCTTCCCACGCATCGGCCTTCATGCCGCGCAGCCCGCCCGAGGAGTCGTGGCCGAAGCGTTCCACGTCCGCGTCATACCAGACCGGGCCGTTGTCGGAGGTGAAGACGACCAGCGTGTCGTTCGCCATCTCCGCCTTCTCCAGCGCCCCGAGCACGCGCCCGATCATGGCATCGACCATGACGAGGAAATCCCCGTAGAGTCCGGCCCCGCTTTTTCCCGCGAATTCCGGATCGGGCAACCACGGTGTGTGCGGCGCGGGGAAGGCGAGATAGAGGAAGAGCGGTTGCGCGTCCTTCTTTCCGGCGTGGCTTTCGATGACAGAGATCGCCTCCCTGGTGAAGCGCGGCAGGACCTCCTTCAGCGCGAGATCCGGCGCGATCCCGCCCGCCCGCCAGAACGCGCCCTGGATCGGCGACCAGCCGTCGGTGTTGTTTGCCGCGATGGTGTCGCTCGGCGGCGAGACTGCCTGCCGGTCGCGGATGTAGAAATACGGCGGGATATCGGTCGAGGCGCGGATGCCGAAAAAACCATCGAAGCCGACATCGACCGGCCCGCCCGGCAACGGTTTGTCGTAGCCGTCCTCCTCGAAGCCAAGATGCCACTTCCCGACCATGGCGGTGCGGTAACCCCGCGTCTTGAGGAGCGAGGGCACGGTCGTCTGCTTCTTCTCGATGAGCGCGTGCTGCGGCCAGCGCCCCACATCGGTGCGGAAGGGATAGCGTCCGGTCATGAGCCCGTAGCGCGACATGTGGCACAGCGGCCCGGGCGCGTGGGCGTCGGTGAAGCGCATCCCCGCGCGGGCCAATCCGTCGATGTGTGGCGTCGGGATCTTCGACTCCGGATTGTAGCACCCCGGATCGCCGTAGCCCATGTCGTCGACGAGGATGAGGAGGATGTGGGGGTTTTCCGCCGCGCGGGCGGAGGAGAGAAGGAGACCGAAAAAGAGGGCCGGGAGGAGTTTTTGGAAGCGAGTCATGGGAAGAGTCCGGGAAACGAGTGTAAGAGAAAAAGTCGCCGCAAAGCCAGCGCGAAAATCGATCGCACCGCCCGCGGCGGACTGGTCGCACTCTTTCGCCGCACTTGGCTTCGGAATTGCTCCGCAAATGCGGCTAGGGGTGAAACCCCGCCCTCAATCCCGATGTCCCCCGTCCCCCATGAACCGGCCCGCCCGACAACTTCTTTATGGCTCGGTCGTTTTCCTGCTGATCCTCCTGGTCGCGGTCGAGGGCTACATCCTCATCGACGGGGTTTCCTTGCTCGACGCGGTCTACATGGTCGTCCTCACCGTCTTCGGGGTCGGCTACGGCGAGGTCGTGCCTGTCGATTCGCCGGTCGCGAAGGCCTTTACGATACTCGTCATCGTCTCGGGATGCACGGCTCTCCTTTACATCCTCGGCGCTTTCATTCAGGTCATCACCGAAGGACAGATCCGCTCCGCGCTCGGAGTTCGCCGCATGACTAGGGAAATCAGCAAGCTGGACCGTCACGTCATCATCTGCGGCTTCGGGCGTATCGGACGCATGCTTGCCCAGAGCCTCCACGAAGCCGGGCAACCCTTCGTGGTGCTGGACAAGGATACCGGGCGCATCGACGAGGCCCTTGCCCTTGGTTATACCGCCTATGCCGGCGAGGCGACCGATGAGAACGCGCTGCGGATGGCGGGCATCGACAAGGCACGGGCCCTGGCCACCGTGCTGCCGAACGATGCCGCCAACGTCTTCATCACCCTGAGCGCCGTCGATCTCAATCCGGCGATCGAGGTCATCGCCCGCGGCGAGGAACCGTCGACCGAGAAGAAGCTCCGGCAGGCGGGAGCCAGGCGCGTTGTCCAGCCGGCCCATATCGGTGCGGACCGGATGGCGCACATGATCCTTTATCCGAGCGCCGCCGACTTCGTCGAATCGGACCGACAGACCCAATCCCTCAACGAGCAGCTCAACGAACTCGGCGTGCAGCTGGAGGAGATCCCGATTCCGGGAGACTCGCCCGCTGTCGGGGCCATGATCGGGGATTTTGAGGTGCGGGGCGACGGAACCTTCCTTGTGGTCGCCCTGCGCCGGGGAGACCGCGTCCTGTCAAAGCCATCCGACGATATCGTCATCGAGGCGGAGGACCGTCTCATCATCATCGGGCGCGCCAAGGGAGCCGAGCTGGCGCGGAAGTCCTCCCGACCTTCCTATCAATACCGCGGGGCCAAATCGGTATAGCTTCCGTTCCTCCCGCCTCCGGCGGCGGCGACGTTGAAGCCGAAGTAATTCCGCGACTTGATCACCTCGGCGACTTCCGCGGGCACCATCGCTTCCCACGATTCGTCCCCGGCCGCGATCTTCTCCAGCACGTCCCGGGAGAAAACGGAAAGACAGTGCTCGTCGTAGTTCTCGAGCTGTTCGATGCAGCCCCGGTCGATGAGATAGCCGTAAAGTTTGCGCAACTCCCCGGAGATGGCCAGATTGTCGACTTTCGTCAGCTCGCCGGTTTCCGCATTCTTGAGCGGGTAGATGTAGAGCTTGATATCGTTCTTGAAGAGGCGCCCGAACGATTCGAGGATCCCTCCCTCCAATTCGGTGTAGTATTTCTCGTCGAACAGCTCGCGCAAGCTCCCAATGCCCATGGAAATGCCGATTTTCCCCCGGGTATAGTGGCTCAGATAGGCGGCCAGCCGGTAATACTGGAAGTAGTCGGAGATGAGGACCGTCATCCCGCTGGCGACGAGCATGTCCGCGCGGGCGAGGAAGTCCCGGTAGTCGATCTGTCCCCCTGCCATCAGGTTGCGCATCGTGATCTCCATTACCTGGATGACCGATTCCTTCTCCACGCCGGGTTCCTCGCAGAACCGTTCGTAGGCGCAGCGCATGATGTCGATGTTCGACTTGCAGACCGGTCGGAAGCTTCCCCGCTCGACCAGAACGGCCCGCTTGCGCAGCACCTCCGAAGGTTGGAGCACCTTCCCGCCCGCGCCGAACATGGCGGCATTGGTCAGTCCCAGTTGCACGAGCTTCAGGCTCATCAGACGGTTGTCGACATGGCGGAACTCGATACCGGTGAATTCGATCATGTCGATCTCGATCCGGACGGTACTCAGGTTGTCCAGCAACGATTCGATGAGACGCTCCGGGCTGTGATGGTACATGCAGGCCCCATAGATCAGATTCACTCCCACGATCCCGAGCGCCTCCTGCTGGAGGGCGTTCGTCTTGTCGAGCATCCGGACGTGGATGAGGACCTGGCTGCTCTCGTCGCGCGGGTGGGCCTGGAAGCGGACTCCAAGCCAGCCGTGGCATTCGTTTGTCCCCTGGAAATTGCGCGCCGAAACCGTGTCGGCGAAGGTGAAGAAGGCCGTCGTGTCACCCCGGTCCACCCGCAGCCGGTCCATGTTCAGGTTCTGCTCGTATTCCAGCATGCTCTCCAACCGCTCCCGGCAGACATAACGCTGGCACTGGCCGTAGATGGCATCGCTGACCTTCATGTCGTAGGCCGAAATGCTCTTCGCGATCGTGCCCGCCGCGCCGCCCGCGAGAAAGAACCAGCGCACCACTTCCTGCCCGGCCCCGATCTCGGCGAAGGTGCCATAACGGCGGGGATCCAGATTCACCTGGAGCGCCTTGTCGAGCGTGGAGATTTTGTCGGCGGAGACCATATCCCACTGATGAGCAGGATTCATGCTAGGCCGGAACGAAAATGCCCCGCCGCCGGGCCGGCCGCGTTTTCAGTCCGGGATCAACAGTTCCGCCCCCTTGATCAGGCGGCAGAATTCCTTCTTCGAAACCTCGTGGAAGGTGCCTTCCCCGGTGGTCGGATCTTTCATCGCCTTGTAGCCGATGGCCATCCGCGACCATTCGACGATGCGGTAGTAATCGTCGCCCTTTTTCCAGATCTGGCCTTGTTGGAGTCGCATCGCCTCCGATAGCACCCGGCGACGACCGGCGCCACGGGAAACCACGAAGGGTAATACATTGGCTCCGCAGCGGGGGAGTGTTCCGCCTCCCACAGCGCTTACTTTTGCCTTCTGGTTCCCGCTTCGATGAGGTTGTTGAAGCGGTCGACGGGTTCGCGGGCGGTCCAGGCGAGGCCGCGGAGGAGGAGGATGCGGAAGAGGGGGTCGTCGAAGGTCCAGGAATAGTGGCCGGGGATGGAGACGAAGACGCGACCTGCGTTCGCGGCGTCCTTGGCCTCGCGCACCCAGAAGAGCGGGCGGGTGGCACCGGCTTCCTCGGCGGTGGCGAGGGTTTGCTGATTGCTAGGATCGCCGACGAGATCCCAGTAGCTTTCGTCGTGAAAGGTCGTCCTCCCGAAGCCGCGGGTGATCGGGTGGGGTGATCTTTCGTCGAAGGTGAGGTCGATGAGGCCGTGGCGGTATTGGGTGAGCCGGGAATTCGAGGCGAGGCCGATGACCTTGGCGAGCGATTCGGCGTGTTCGTCGGCCTCGCAGGCCCAGTGGATGAAGACGGCTCCTCCGCCGGCGTCGAGGTAGGCTTGCAGGCGTCGGCTTTGGTCGGCGTTCCAATTGCCGCGCTTGAAGAAGACGAGGACATCGGCTTCCTCCCACTGCCGGGCCGACGGCCAGTTCCACGCGGTGGAAACCTCGACCTCCTCGGCGAGCGAGAGCAACTGGCTCCAGACCTGCTGCCAGCGTGGGTAATCGTGTTCGCCGAAGCCGTGATCCTTCTCGCCGGCGACGAGGGTGATCTTGATCGGCTTGATCGGAAGCGCGGGGTCGGGAGCACCGGCGAGGACGGCCTCGATCTCGGCCCGGGCACGCGGCGCGGGGGCGTGTTCGACCCCGTCCCGCGGGAGCGACGCGTAGTCGCGCATGACCGGGGGTGCGGTGAGGAGGAAGGTCATGAGATCGCGGAGTTCGGCGGGCGCGAGGAGCTGGTCGATCCCGGCGGGCATGAGCGAGGCGGCGAGTGGCTTCAGGCTCGCGATGTCGGCTTTCCGCACGGTGAGCGAGGCCGCCGGCCCGATGCCGATGCGGACATTGCCGCCGGCTTGCTCCACGGGCACGCCGACGTGTTTATCCCCGGAGACGAGGGTGATTTCCTGGGTCGGGTAGTCGGGATTGATGGAAGCGGAAGGTTCGCGAATGTCGCGGAGCACCGAGGCGTAATCGCGATGCGGGAGCGTGGAGAGGTCGGGCCCGATGGGTGTGCCCTCGCCGTCGCGGAGATGGCAAGAGGAGCAGAGCGCCTTGGTTCCGGTGAAAATCTCCTTTCCGCGCGCCCAGTCGCCGCCGCGGATCTCGGGTCTGGCGGCGACGGTCGTTCCGCCCGGAGCGCCTGGCCTGGCCCAAGGCATGAGGAAACGCCTTGTCGGGAAGGCGCGGGGGCGCGGGTCTTCGCTCGTCGACCAGGTGACGGTAAGTTTGGGCGGCGTTGAGCCGGGATGGGTGAGGGTGATTTCGAGCGGAAGCCAGCGGTTTTCCTCGGGGACGACGGTGAGGGACACGTCGTGGGTGACCTGGCCGGGGGTGGAGGGGTGCGGCTTGCCCTCGGCGACGACAGTGAAGGGCGAGGTCGGGGAGGCGAAGGTCACGGTAACGGTTTCCGGCGCGTATTCGTAATCGAGTTGGGCCCCTTTCTGAATGGCCGGGCGGAGCATGTGCCAGATGTCGAGCCGGGTGCGGAGAGCAAGGGTCCCGGGATTGGTGGAGAGCGTGGCTAACTCCCGGTGCTGCGCGCTCGGTGCGGTGAAGGCGCGCGCGACCTCGAGATCGAGGTGCGGCAGCCAGCCCGACCATTCGCCCTTGTCCGAGTGCCAGTGCGCCTCCACCCCCGAGGTGTCGGTCTGGAGCGCGTAGCCGCCGGGGAGTTCGAAACCGAGCCAGGTTGCCTCCGGGATCGCTTCCATTTTCAGCGCGATCTGCGTGGGCTGTCCCTTCACGCGTTCGCCGCCTCGCACCCCAATATTGTGGCGGCCTTCCTCCTGCTGGCGTTTTACGACCTCGTAGGGCGGGCGCATCGTTTCGAAGCGGTCGCCGGCCCGCGCGTTCGGGCTCGCCTCGACGGTCGCGCCGTCCGGCTTCCAGTCCTCGGGCACCGGGCGGTCGAAGGCGACGCGGATTTCATCGGCCGCGTGTCGCCACGCGATGACCGGCTGGGGCTGGTTGTCGTCGTAGCGGACGCGCCAGATTTGGCCCTTGCCGGTCGGGCCGGTGCCCCAATCCGGTGTGCCCGAATGCGTGCAGACGCGCAATTCGCCCGCCGGACTCACGCAGTCGTCGATGGTGAGCATGCCGAGGGAAGCGATGATCTCATTGTGCGCCACGTAACCGGCCTCGGTTTTCACCAGCTTCGTGCGGTAGATCTTGCCGCGCGATTCCCCGACCACGAGGGCATCGCCGCGCCACCATTCCGGGCCGAAGGTCGGGCCGCCATTGACCGGTTCGTTGAAGTTCATCCCGCAGGTCGACTGGTGCTGCGGGCCGTAGTCGTAGACGCTCGGCTCGTCGATGACGTTCGGCAGATGCAGCGGGTGGCGGGGCGGGAAGCCGTAGTGCCGGCCTTTCTGGATCTGGAGGAGTTCGTCGAAGGGATTGCCATTCGGAAGCCAGGTCGCGCCTTCCTGGTCGGTGCAGAAGAGGTCGCCGGCGGCATTGAAGCGCAAGGCGATCGGCCAGCGGATGCCGGTGCAGATCTTCTCGCGCGACTTGAAGTCCGGCGCGATGCGGAAGATGGCCCCGCGCTCGCCCGTCAGGTTGTTTTGCGCGACGCCGGTTTCCTTGATCTCGTAGGCATCGTCGTAGAGCCGCACCCCGAGGCCGAACCAGACCGAGCCGTCGCGCGGATCGAGCGCGAGTCCGGTGACATCCACGCCCGCCCGGGCCGGGGGCCAGCCTTCGGCGAGCGTTTCCATGATCTCGGCGCGGTCGTCGCCATCGCGGTCCGCGAGCATGACGATCTTCCCCTTCGCGGCGAGGAAGACGGCGTTCCCGTGCGGGCTGCCCTTCGGAGCCAGGGCCATCCCGATTTGTCCCACAATCCGTCCCTCGCTCGCCCAGAAGGTCTCGACCTTGTCCTCCGCCCCGTCGCCGTCGGTGTCGGAGAGAAGGTAGACATCGCCCGCGTAGCCGAGGGCGACGAGCTTCCCGTCGTGGCGGTAGAGGACATTGTTGCAGTTCGGAAGATCGACCGGCAGCGGCTCGGCGGAGAAGCCGGGAAGGAGCGGTTGGAAATGCCCGTCGGGTTCGGCGCGGAGGGTGCCCGGGAGCATGGCGACGGCCGTTGCGAGGAGGAAGGGAGCGAGAGGCAGTCCTCCCCGGGGACGCTCGACGGAAGACGTTCGGATCATGCCGCGACGATAACGTGTCGGTCGCGTCCCCGTCAATGCGTGTCGCACGGGCCTCGGCGGAGATCCAAGTCCTGCTGAAGGCACGCCGGAACGCTCGCATCCGATGTTGCGTCCCTTCGGGTGGAACTTAGAATCTCCCTTGGCCCTCGCTTTGATTCCGAAACACCAGCTCTCCATAGGAAGACTCCTTCCCGTTCTCGCGGCGGCACTTGTCGCGTCGGGGGAGACGCGCGCGGACGAGACGGTCACCCGTCCTTTGAGCTTCGTCGGCGACGTTCTCCCCGTGCTGGCGAAGGCGGGGTGCGCGAGTTCCGGCTGCCATTCGAGTCCGGGCGGGCAGAACGGTTTCAAGCTCTCGGTCTTCTCGTATGATCCGGAAGCCGACTACGCCTCGATCGTCAAGGAAGACCGGGGACGACGGGTTTTTCCGGCGGCACCCGATCTGAGCCTTGTGCTGCTGAAGCCGACACAACAGTATCCGCACGAGGGCGGCGAGCGCTTCGCCGTCGGTTCGAACGCTTACCGAACGCTGCGCCAATGGATCGAGGAGGGAATGGTCTACCGCCTCCCCGAGGAGCCAGCGCTGGAAACCATTTCCGTGGACGAGCCGCTCCGAGTAGTCGCGCGTGGCGACGAGGGGCAGTTGCGGGTCACGGCCCGCTTCTCCGACCAAAGCACGCGCGAGGTCACGGAGCTGGCGGACTTCAAGGCGTCGGACGATGCGTTTGTTGAAGTGCACGGCAACGGGGTTTTCAAGGTGGGAACGAAATCCGGTGAAGGCCTGATCGTCGTGCGCTACATGGGAGAAGTCGCGATCTCGCGCCTTTCGGTGGCCCCCGATCATGTGCTGCCAGCGGAGACCTACGCGGGACTGGCCCGCGCGAACCTGATCGACGAACACGCCATCGCCCGCTGGGCCCAGCTTGGCCTCTCTCCCTCGGAACTCTGTCACGACAGCGAATTCATCCGCCGCGCCTCGCTCGACCTCGTCGGCACCCTGCCGACGCCGGAGCGGGTGCGGACCTTTCTCGGCGATACCGATCCCGAAAAACGGGCGCGCCTCGTCGACGAACTGCTCGCGGATCCGAATTGGGCCGACCGTTGGGCCCTTGTCTGGGCCGACCTGCTCCGCCCGAATCCCGACCGCGTCGGGGTGAAGAGTGTGTATGTGTTAGACCAATGGCTGCGTGAGAGTTTCCGGGTGAACAAACCCTACGACCAGTTCGTCCGCGAGATCCTCACCGTGACGGGAAGCACGCATCGGGAGGGCCCGGCGGTCCTTTTCCGCGACCGGCGCGAGCCCGCCGACCTGACAACGACGGTGAGTCAGGTGTTCCTCGGCGTCCGATTCGAGTGCGCGAAGTGCCATCATCATCCGAACGAGCGCTGGAGCCAGGGCGACTTCTATCAATTGGCCGCTTTCTTCGGCGAAGTCGGGCGCAAGGGCACCGGAGTGTCGCCGCCGATCTCGGGGAGTCCGGAATTCATTTTCCACGCGCCGGGCGGAAATGTGAAGCATCCGGTCACGGGCGCGGTCATGCCGCCGAAGCCGCCCGGGGGCGCGGAAGCGGCGATCGAGGCTGGTCACGATCCGCGCGTCGCGTTGGTCGAGTGGATGGTGGCTCCGGAGAATCCGTTCTTCGCCCGCGCCGCCGTCAACCGCGTCTGGGGTGCGATGATGGGGAAGGGGATCGTCAATCCCGTCGATGACCTGCGCACTTCGAACCCGCCTTCGAACCCGGCATTGCTCGACGCCCTCGCCCTCGATTTCATCGAGAACGGATACGACCTGAAGCAACTCATGCGCCGGATCGCCAACTCCCGCGTCTACCAGCTCAGCGCGACACCGAACGAGACCAATGCCGCCGACATCGAGCATTTTTCCCGCGCGTATCGCCGACGCCTTCCGGCGGAAGTAATGACCGATGCGGTGGCGAACGTGACCGGAGTGGCGGACAACTTCGAGGGTATGCCCAAGGGAACCAGGGCCCTCCAGACGTGGAACTTCAAATTGGCCTCCGACACGCTCGATGCCTTCGGGCGACCGGATTCGAGCGAGGACTGCCCCTGCGAGCGCAATCTTGGCACGAGTGTGGTGCAGGCCTTGCATCTGATGAATTCCGACGGACTCCAGGCGAAGCTGGCGAACAAGGACGGTCGCGTGGCACGGCTCTTGGCCGGCGATCTCACGGACGCTCGGATCGTGGACGAACTTTATCTCGCAGCCTACGCGCGTCTGCCCGACGACGAGGAACGCGCTCTCGCCCTCGCGCAGTTCGCGCTTCCCGAAGCCACCCGTCAGACCGCCGCCGAGGATATCCTCTGGGCCCTCGTCAATTCCGCCGAATTTGTCTTCAATCATTGAGGGCATGAGGCATCTTGAACTATTCCCGAATTCCCTGCTGCGGCATCCTGCCGGCACGCCGGAAAGCTGTCCGTTGCATCGAATCCCATGAAAAACCTCCACACCAACTGCAACGGCATCCGTCGTCGCGACTTCCTCCAGCTCGGGCTCGGCCCGGCGGCAGGACTCGGGTTTTCCCGGCTCATGGGTCTCCGCGCGCAGGCGGCCGAGCGCGCGGGGAAGGCGAGCCCGGAGGACATCCGCTGCATCCTTGTCTGGCTCGACGGCGGACCGACGCACCACGAGAGCTTCGATCCGAAACCCGAGGCGCCGAAAGAGATCCGCGGTGATTTCACTCCGATCCGCACCAGCGTCCCCGGCGTTTATTTTTCCGAATGCGTGCCGAAGCTGGCCGCCATCGCGGACAAGTTCACGGTCGTGCGCTCGATCTGTCACAAGGATCCGAACCACGGCGGCGGCAATCACTACATGATGACAGGTGCGCCGACTCCCGTGCCGGTCAATTGCGGTGCCTTCGTCAGCTTCCATCCGTCCTTCGGCTCGGTAGTGTCGCATGAACGCGGTATCCGCGCCGGGCTTCCGGCCTATATGTCGCTACCCCGCCAATCGCGCTCGGGCGGGCCGAATTTCCTCGGCGCCGAGCACGCTCCCTTTGTCGTTGGCGGTGATCCGAACGCGAAGGGTTTCCGAGTGCGCGATGTCGTCCTGCCCCGTGACATTAGCGAGGGCCGGGCACGGTCGCGCCGCGATCTCCGGGTCTCGCTCGACCGGCTGGCTCGTGTCCGCGACAAGGCGGCACAGGATCCGACCCTCGATTTCGACAGCTACTATCACCAGGGCATCGACCTCATCACTTCGGCAACCGCGCAGGCCGCGTTCAATATCGATTCCGAACCCGAGACAACGCGCGATCTCTACGGGCGCAACCAGCTCGGGCAACGGCTGCTCATGGCCCGGCGTCTCGTCGAGGCCGGGGTGTCCTTCGTCACGTGCTATTACGGCGGCTGGGATCACCACGCTACGCTATTCGATGGCCTGAAGACCCACATGCCACCATTGGACCAAGGACTGGCCGGACTCATCGCCGATCTCGACGCACGGGGAACACTTGATTCCACCCTCGTCATTGCCCTTGGCGAATTCGGGCGCACACCGAAGATC
Source organism: Verrucomicrobiales bacterium (assembly GCA_024641425.1). GTDB lineage: Bacteria > Verrucomicrobiota > Verrucomicrobiia > Verrucomicrobiales > DEV007 > JAHEDC01. The sequence goes on from JAHEDC010000027.1 coordinate 22,734, forward strand.
AACGACCGCGGCGGCCGGGACCACTGGCCGCACGCGATGTCGGTGCTCCTCGCCGGGGCCGGGGTGCCACGCGGACAAATTGTCGGGGCTACGGACCGCGACGGAGCCTACGCTTCGGAAAACCTGTACTCGCCCGAGGATTTCGCGGCATCCCTCTACACAAAACTCGGTATCGATCCGCAGCTTGTCCTGCACAAGAAGGACGGGCGCCCGGTCCTTCTGGTGAAGGGAGGCAGCCCGATCACGGAACTCTTCGCGTGAGATCCTTCACGGGCATTCTGTTCGCCGTGATGGCGCTCCCGCTTCACGCGGCGGTGCCGAAGATCGACAGCCTTTTCCCGGCGGGGGCCCAACGGGGCACCGAATGCAAGGTCGCCGTGCTCGGGACTTTCGAGCCTTGGCCACTGTCGGTCGCTTGCGACGAGGCGGACATCCTGTTTGTTCCAGACGAGAAGGAAAAGGGGAGCTACCACGTCAGAATCGGCGAGAACGTGCCCCCGGGGCCGTATCTGGTTCGCTTCGTCAATGCCGAGGGCGCGAGCGAGCCTCGTATCTTTGTCGTCGGGACAGCACCCGAGCGACTCCAGTCCGGATCGGAAACGATGGAAATCGCCCTCGCCGGATTTCCCGTTACCGTGAACGGGAAACTCGAATCCAGCGGCGAGGTCGACCGCTTCGCCTTCGACCTTCAACCCGGACAGACACTGGTCGCCGAGGTCGCGGCCTACGTGCTGGACTCGCCGCTCGACCCGCTGTTACACCTCCGCGGCCCGCGCGGGGAACAACTTGCTTTCAATCACGATGCGACCCGCGCCGGTCTCGACCCGCGCCTGGTTTTCACCGCTCCGACCGCAGGCCGCTACGAGCTGCATCTCTCGGCATTCGCTTATCCTCCGCAGGCCAACATTCAGTTCACGGGCGGCGCGACGGCGATCTACCGGCTTTCCCTCGGCCATGATCCTCCGGTGATCGCGATGCCGCCGCCCCTCGAAATCGAGGGCGAGGAGCCCCAGCTCCTCACACTTCCGGCGACGATTCACGGGCGGATCGATCCGCCCGGTGACACCGACCGCTTTCGGTTCGAGGCCAGGAAAGGCGAAGTCTTCCATCTTGAGGTGCTCGCCGATGCCATCGGCTCCTGGATGGATCCGGTCCTGGTCCTTGAGGACGCCGAGGGAAAGGAACTCAAGCGCCAGGACGACATTGACAGCAAGGCCGAACTCGATGTGACTCTCGATTGGAGCGCTCCCGCCGACGGGACATTTACCGTGAAAGTGAGCGACCTGAATGGCGCCGGAGGCCATGGGATCGCCTATCGTTTCCTCCTCGCCAAACCGATGCCGAGTCTCACCGCCACCGCCACCGGAACCGCCTACGCGATCAAGCCGGGCGGGAAGGCCGAAATCGCCGTCAGGATCGAACGCCGCCACGGTTTCGCGGGTGAGTTGGAGGTCGGCGCCGCGAGTCTCCCCTCCGGCATCACTGCGGCCCCGGTCGGTGTGACCGAAAAGGGCGAGGCCAAGCTCATCCTCGAAGCCGCTGCGGATGCGCCGCCCGCCGGTGTCCCCTTCACCCTATGGGTCAGCGCGAAGGGCGCGCCCGAGGACGAGCGCGTGCCCTGCCGATTCGAGATCCGGGGAGCCACCACCGATCCCGGTGATCTGCTCGTCAATGCGAGCGAGCGTGCGTGGTTGACGGTGATGGGCGGAAAGTAAGCGACCTCACCGAGGCGAGGGGTTACGCATCTTCAATGTTGGCGGCAGGGTGTCCTTGGGCCCCAGGTTGTCAGCAGCGGGCACCCCTACTCGACCCCGATCGTGACCCGCGCCTCCGAAGACTTGTCTCCCGGATCGATCCGGAAAAGGCTGGCTCCGAATCCCCAGTAAGGCGGCGAAGACGATGCATTCCACAAGCGCAGGGTTCCGTACTTCAAATCCGGCGAGGTCACTTTGTAGACACCCGGCCCGCACAAGATGCTCTTCACCTTGACCCACTGCAGCCCCTTCTTGACGGGATCCAGCCCATTCAGGTTCTCACGCGTCACGAAGTCGAAGCGCAGTTTCCTGCCTTCCGCCGGCGCGGCCTCGATGTAACTGTCTCCGACCAACGCGCGCTGCTCCTCCTCCGACATCGTCGCCTCTATTTTCCGGTATCGGGGAAATCGCACGCCAAGTCGCAGCACCGTCTCGTCCTCGATGCCGTTCGGATCCTTGACCGATCCGAAAAGCGAGACCCCTTCCTTGTCGAACTCATAGCTGATCTCGAAGGTCGTGCCCGTATCGGTCTCCCCCTCGAATTCCAGTTTCTTCGGCTGCTTCGCCCAGTTCTGTTTCGCCTCCACCTTCACGATCTTTCGGAACTGCAGCTCCCCCTCCGGATAGAAGAGCAGCGACGGCCAGAGGTAGGCATAGCCGAAAACACCGGGAAGCAGACCGTTCTCCTTCTGGAGGATGCGCACGCCGCCCCGCCCATCGGCCAGAGCCTGGAAGGTCGGCGCGTCGTAGACCGCGTGCATTCCCTTCCATGGCCCCGCCGTGATGGTGGGCACCTTGTATTCCGTCCCGTTCCGATCCCCTAGCAGATCTCCCTTTGCTTCCGGATCTGTCGCTTCCCCCTCTGTTCCGGTCGAGGTCGTTCCCGCAAGTCGATCCACCATCGCCTGGGAATCCTCGCTCAGATTCGAGACCGGCACCCGCATCAGGCGACCGTTCTTGTCCTTCAGGATCACCGTCGGGCCCTCCGCCCGCACGAACCTCGCCTCCACCGAGGTGCCGGCGATGCTCGTCCATTGGATTAACTCTCCCTCTTCCTCCTTCTGGGCATGGGCTACCGAGACAATTCCCAGCATTGTCAGGAGAATCAGGCGGAGAGAGGATGCTTTCATGGCTTCCGAAACCCTAGCAAATCCTCCCCTCCCTGTCCACCCCCGCACCGGGCGGGATCAACGCTCCCACGCCCGCCCCTGGAACCGCTCCAGATACTTCGCCAGCAGGTCGAACTCCAGATTCACCCGCTGCCCCGCCGTCGCCGACGCCAGATTCGTCACCGCCAACGTATGCGGCGTGATCCACGCCGTCACGCTCGCCGCGTCGTCATCCACCTCCGCCGTCGTCAGGCTCATCCCGTCGATCGCCAGCGCGCCCTTCGGGATCAGGTAGCGGAGAAACTCCCGCGGCACCGCGACCTCCAACCGGTAATCCCGCCCCACCGGTTCCAGCGCCACGATTTCCCCCGTCGCGTCCACATGCCCCTGCACGAAATGCCCGCCCAGCCGCGCGTTCGCCGCCAGCGCCCGCTCCACATTCACCACCGACCCCGCCCCCAGGTCGCCCAGCCCCGTCACCCGCAACGTCTGCCCCAGCACATCGAACGCCACCGCCCGCGCCCCCGTTTCCGCCACCGTCAGGCAACACCCGTTCACCGCCAGCGAATCCCCCAGCGCCAGCTCCCCCGCGAAGGGAACCTCCAGCACCAGCCGCGCGGAGGCCCCCGCCACGGTCAACTCCGAGACGCGTCCTGTTCCTTCTACGAGACCGGTGAACATGGGTTGGTTATTGGTTAAGGGTTATTGGTGAATGGGGGGGCGGTCGCACCGAACCAGAGAAGACCTCTTCAATGATCGATCCAATCTGGTCGAAGTCCATCTTGCAGCAGACGGCGTCAGCACCCGCTTCTAGCAAGTATTCATTCCCGTCATCGCGTGAAGACGCTGCGATGATTTTCGGTCGAGGATTCTTTCTCGCGATCTCCGCGACGATCTCGGCTCCCTTACCATCGTCGAGATCATAGTCCACAAGGAGCAAGTCGAACGAGTTCTCCTGCATCCGAGCGCTTGCTTCCGAAAGCGATGGAGTAATCGTGACTTCATGGTCGGCGAGAAACTGGGCTGTCACGATCCTAGAAAAAGGCCTTGTGATTTTCGACGTACAGGATTCTCA
>JAHEDC010000365.1 GCA_024641425.1 Verrucomicrobiales bacterium
CACACGAGCAAACGGTTCCCCGCTCGGCACGACCGAAGGTTTGGAGGAAGTAGTTCGAAACATTCCCGTCGGCGATCTGTACCGCGCGGGCGCCGAGGGGCAGGCCCTTGAACTTATTCTTCGTCTCAGTCACCTCGCTGATGGCATCGAGCATGACCTCCGCCCGCATCCGCCGGATCAGGGAATGCGAGAAATTGAGACCATCCCCGGCATTCGTCGGGTTCGTCTGCGTTGTGAGCTGGTAGATCCGCGAGTTACAGATATCGCGCACCAGGCGCTTGAAGTCGTAGTTGTAGTCGGTGAAATTCTGCGCCAGCGCATCCAGGAGTTCCGGATTCGAGGCCGGATTGCTCACGCGCACGTCATCGACCGGATTGATGATGCCGGCCCCGAAGAAGTGGGCCCAGACGATATTGGCGAGGTTGCGGGAGAAAAAGGGATTCTGGGGCGAGGCCATCCATTCGGCGAGCACCTTGCGCCGATCCTCGCCGGGTTTGATCTCGGGCACCTCGGAACCGAGGAACTTCGGCACCATGTTCTGTTTGGTCACGGGATGCTGCATCTCTCCGCCCCCACTGTTGAAGACAATGGTCTCGCGCGGATCCTCGGCGGCTTTCCTCCCGACCTGGGAGAAGAAGGCTGCAAAGCTGTAGTAATCGTTCATCGTCCAGCGGTCGAAGGGATGGTTGTGACACTGCGCGCACTGAAGGCGCATTCCCATGAATACCTGGGCCACGTTCTCGGAGACCTTCAGGGTCTCGCGTTCCACCTGGTAATAATTCGTGGCCGCGTTCGAGAAGGTGCCGCCACTCGACGACAGGAGCTCCTGCACGATGAGATTGAAGGGCGTGTTCTTCGCGATCCGCTCCTGAAGCCAGTTGTAGTAAAGGAGCGTCGCCTTGTAACTCATCTGGTTCCCGTTATTGATCGTGCGGATCTGAAGGAGTTCCGCCCATTTCATGACCCAGAGTTCGGTGAATTCCTTCCGCTCGAGCAACGCGTCGACCAGCTTGGCGCGCTTGTCGGGTGCCGTATCGGCGACAAAGCGTTTGTATTCCTCCTCGCTCGGGAGCACGCCCGCGATGTCGAGCGAAACGCGACGGAGGAAGACCTCGTCGGTGCAGAGACCGGAAGGGATTACACGCAAGCGGTGGAGCTTGTCGTAGACCAGTTCGTCGATGTAGTTGTTCTTGGGTAACTCCGGTTTCCGGTAATCCAGATTATCCGGAATGACGATCACCTGACTCCCCACCGTGAAGGTGGCGAAGCGGGCCATGACAAAGGCCTCTCCCCGCGCGCCCGCCGTGATCAATCCTTCCTTGGACACTTTCGCGGTCGGGTCATTGCTCGACTGGAAGACGACGAGCGAAGTCACGTCCCGATCGGTTCCGTCCGAGTATTTCGCGACGGCAACCATCTGTTGCGTGGCCCCTTCGCCTTCGAGAAGGAGCTGCTTCGGCATCAGTTCGAGCGAAACCGGCGTTGCCACGTCGTCGGGATCCTTCGGAGCGCCCGCCTTGAGCCAGGTGAGAAGCTTGTGGTAGTAATCGCTGTCGGTTTCAAAAAGCTTGCCGCCGGAATGAGGAACGGCCTCGACCGCCTTCTCCATCATCAGGCTTTCTTCGGGGAGCGCGAGGTTCAGCCGGCGGCTGCCGATCTCGCGAGTCAGCCGGAAGTAGTCGCCATCGGGGTCGTATCCGAAAAGCGAGAGGTTGAAGCCGTCCTGACCGCGGGCCGCCCCATGGCAGGAACCGGTATTGCAACCGGAACGCATGAAGACGGGCATGACGTCGAGTTTGAAGCTGATCGGGCGCTCGCTGGCGGCTCCGATGACCTTGAGAGGAAGCTCGGCGGTTTGTCCGTGGAAGGCGACGCTGATCTTGGATTCGCCATCGGACTTGGGTTTGAAGTGGTTGGACTCGGCTGTAACGAGTTCGGCATTGGCAACCGTAAAATCCACCTTCGCGGTCACGTCGCGGGTCGTGTCATCGGCGTATTTCGCCACCACGATCACGCTTTGGGAGTCGTTCGCTGTCTCCAGGGTCACCGCCGACGGATAAGCGGTGAGGGAGACAAGTCCTTCGGCGTCCTTCGGGTCGTTCTTATCCGCGACTGGCACGCCTTCCTCGCGTTCCTTCAGGGTGATGCCTTCCGGAAAAGTTCCTCCCTCGGCGATCCAGCCCTTGAGCGTCTCGATCTCCTCGGGCTTCAGCCGACGCCCTTTCGGTGGCATGGCCTCGTCGTCGTCCTCGGGAAGAAGCACGCGCTTGACGAGGATGCTGTCGTCCGGCATCCCGGCTTCGATGGACGGGCCGTTCTCGCCGCCGATGGCGAAGACGTCGGAGGTGTCCATACGCAGTTCGCCTTTCGCCTTCTCGGCATTGTGGCACTTCACGCACTGGGTTTCCAGGATCGGCGCGACGTCTTTCTGGAAGTCAACGGCTCCCGCGTTCGCCAGGGCGGCGAAGGAGCAGAGAAGGGTCAGGAATCGGGTCATGAGAGAGGATGGGCAACAAGTCAACGAGCAGCGGTCAACGGAAAATGAGAAAGGCTACTGGCCTGCGGCGGCGCGCTCCTTGGCTTCGAGGCGGAGCTTTTCGAGTCGGGAAAGTGGTTTGGGAGGGGCGGCCTCGGCGACTTTCGGTTCCTCCTTTTTCGGTTCGGGCGGCGCGGGCGGCGCGTCCTTTCGAGGGGGCGGCGGTGGATCGACACGAAGGACTCCGCCCTGGCCGGCATTGTGTGGAATGACCTGCCCGCTCTCGGGGATCTCGATGTAGCAGAAAAGCGTCTTGTGCTGCCCGTTCGGAGTGTCGACGGCGGTCGTGATCGGGAAGGCGATCTCGGTCATGTCCTTCGTGAATTCCTTCTCCGGAGCCTCCACCTTGGCCGGCAAGCCGACGAGACGGATCTTGGCCGGCCCCTCGAAGGGCTTCAGTTGCTCGAGCTTGCAAACCACCGCGCCTTCCTTGCCCTGCTCGACCGCCGCCAGCTCGATCTTCGTGCCGACATACGGCGTGGCGATCGTCAGCGGCGTGAGCGCGGTGGAGGCGATGATCTGGCCTTGACCGGCATCGGATTCGCCCATCATGACGATGTTCCAGGTCCGCGGCTCGGCGTCGCCGTTCGCGTTTGCCGTATAAACGACCTCGTTCTGGCCCTCGGGGATGCTCACGTTGCCCGGACCACCGATACCGGGAGGATTCCAGAGCATGCGCACGTTGATCGGAGCCTTGAAACCCTCCTTGCGTTCGACCACGACCTTCAGGTTGATCGTTCCGCCTTGCACGAGCGGCACCGAGGGCGGAACGATGTCGATCTTGAACGGAACCTCCTCGATCGCCGCCACCGCGATCTTATCGACGGTCGCGCTATAGTAAACGGTGTTGTTCGGGTTCCCGATGACGAAATTCAGCGCCTGGCGGAAGGGGCCGCGGATCTCGGGTTTCTCGACATGGCGCACGGACAGATCGAAGAGCCCGCCCGCGACCGCCGCGTCGGGCGCGGCCTCGAAGACGATGGGAAACTGGTTCACATTGCCGGGCATCGTCTCCGCCTTCAGGGTCACGCCCGCCGGCAGATTCGGAGCTTCGAAAACAACATCGCCGCCGATGTTCTTCCGCGCCACATTCACGATCAGCGCCGTGCGGTTGCCCTTCGGCACATAGACCATTTGCCGCGACTGATAGTCGGCGCGCGCGAATTCCGGAATCGACATTTCCAGCGACGGCGTCGGGGCCTCGATCTCGATCCGATAAACGAAATTCGGCCCACCCTTCCGGAGATGGTCCGTGATGGAGACAAGGTAATCGCCGTCCTCGGGTGCGGTCCAATCAAAGCGACTGTCCGGCCCGCCCTGATCATCGTTCCCCTCGATTCTTCCACCGTCCTTGTTGTAGACATTGACGACGGAATCGAGCGGCGAACGGATCGACCGCGCGTACGCCTGCACGGTATAGCGCTGCCCCTTCTTCGCGGTGAACTTGAACCAGTCCTCGTCCCCGGGCTCCTGGATGACGCCGTTGAAGGCGAAGGGCAGCTCGCCCCCGACGGTCGCGGTCTCGCGGTTGTTGTTCGGCTCGGTCTCAAGGACATCGTCGAAGGCACTCACCCGCACCCAGTTCGGCGAAGGCGAGGACTGACCGTCCTTCTCGTCGAAAATGCCGAATTTCTCGACCGGAGCCGCGGGCAGGGTCACTTTTTTCACGACCGTGCCGGTCGCGCCGCCGAGAAGCGTGAACTCGCGCTCCTGACCGATCCTGCCACCCGCCGGATAGATGCCCGTCGGGCGCGGGAATTGCCCGATATGCAGCCGGTAGCGATTGAGGTCGTTGCCCTCGTAAGACGAATCCCGCACCTGGACGATGTAGTCCCCATCCTCGGGAACGACCACGGAGGCAAAGCCATCCTGCATGAGGAGGGGCGTGTCATCGGCCATGGCCAGCTCAAACCGGTTCGCATCCAAAATGGCCACGAAGGGATCGAGGAAATTCCCGTCGAAAATCCGTCCCAGCCGCATCCCCACCACCTCGACGCTCAGCACCTGGTCCTTTTTCGCGCTGACCTTGTAGTAATCGACATCCTCGTTCGTCACGATGCCCTCGACGGTCGTATTGAGGGCCACAACCTGCGGAGCGTCGAATTCGGTATTCGGTTCGACTTCCTGCACGGTCGGATAGGGTCCGACCCAGAAACTCCGCGCCTCCGCGATCCCGCTTCTGCCGCGCAGGCGGAAAACGTGCTGACCCAGTTCGCAGTCGGCCGCCACCGAGATCGTCGCCTTGACATTCTTGTCGTCGACCACCGCGAAGGACTTCGTGGTGAAGCCAGGCTCGTAGAAGAGGATTTCCTCGGCGTCGCCGAGCCGCTCGCCGGAAAAAACAAGCTCGACATCCGTGCCTCGCTGGGCGCCGCGGGGAAGGATCTCGCGCAGGCTCGGCGACGAGGCATGCAGGGCATCGACTGCCGGGAGCAGTGCGAACGCGAGGGAAAGCACCGCCACCACGGACGGGATTCTAGGAAGGCCCGTTTTCATGGAGGATTGGATTCTCAGGGTTTGCGATTGCTTGGCTTGCGGAAAACGCGGCAGAATCGGATCAACCGATGAGTTCGTCGATGACCTTTCCGCCATCCACGATCTCGATGGGGCGATTGCCGGGTGCCATCAGTTCCTTGTCGGCAACGATGCCGAGCTGGTTGTAAACGGTGGTGGCGAGATCCATCGGCGAGACGGGATCGAGGTCAGGCTCGGCCGCAAGGGCGTCGGAACGCCCGTAAACGGAGCCGCGCTTGATCCCGCCGCCGGCAAGGATGCCGCTGAAAACCTTGGGCCAGTGGTCGCGACCCGCCGTCCCGTTGATCTTCGGGGTGCGTCCGAATTCGGAGGTCACCATGATCAGGGTAGAGTCGAGAAGCCCGCGCTCGTCGAGATCGTTGATAAGCCGCGCCAGACCCTGGTCGAGTTCGGGCACGTTGCGCTCGATCTGACCCTTGATGTTGTCGTGGTGGTCCCATCCGCCGTAAGTCATGGAAACAAAACGCACCCCGGCCTCAACGAGACGACGAGCGAGGATCATGCGCTGGCCGGCCGTGTTGCGGCCGTATTCGTCGCGCAGCTTGTCCGGCTCGGCGGAGAGATTGAAGGCCTCGCGGGCCTCCTGGGAGCTGATAAGCGAGTAGGCGCGATTGTAAAACGTGTCCATGGCATCGAGCGCATCCGACTTCTCGAGCGACCGGAAATGCCCGTCCACGGTTTCCAGCATGGTGCGGCGCTTGTTGAAGCGCGCCTCGTCGATTCCACCCGGAAGGGAAAGGTCGCGTACCGTGAAGTTCCCCTGCGCCGGATCGTTGCCAAGGCTGAAAGGACCATAGGCGGAGCTCAGGTACCCGCTCCCCGCGAATTCGTTCGGCTGGCCGGGAATGCAGACGTAGGGCGGGAGATTCTTCCGCGGGCCGAATTCGTGGCTGACCACGCTCCCCATGCTCGGAAAAACGAGGGCCGGACTCGGACGATAGCCGGTGAACATGTTGTGCACCCCCCGCTCGTGGGCGGCTTCGCCGTGGGTAAGGGAGTTGATCACCGTGATCTTGTCCGCCACCCCCGCGAGGTTCTTCATCATCTCGCCCAGGCGCATGCCCGCCACCTTGGTCTCAATGGAGTTGAAAGGACCGCGGTATTCCGACGGAGCGTAGGGCTTCGGATCGAGCGTCTCCTGCTGGGCCCAGCCTCCGGGGAGGAAAATGTGGATGATCGACTTGGCGACCCCTTCCTTCGACTCGTAGTCTTTCTGCGCGCCCTGCGCCTCCATGCGGAGCAACTGCGGCAAAGTCAGCCCGAGCCCCCCCACGAGGCCGACCTGCAGGAAGTCGCGCCGCGAGGACATGAACGGACGGATGTGGTCGCTGCCACCGCAATCAGGGATGCTGGATGTCTTGGAATTCATAATCGTGCTTCTCGGGATAGTCGCTGCCCCGGCGTGGGGACGGAAATTCTGTCGCGCATACGCGACCATGCAACTTCTAAACGTCGGAAATGTCACCGATCTAACACCTAATTTCTAGAGTGAGATTCCCCCCGGCCGCTCCCGGTCACAGGCTGATCCGGAGCCGCACGAACCGGCGCCCGGCCGACGCGGACAGGGTGACGGTGACCTCGCCGCTTGTCTCCGAGACGGCGATTTGCGACTCGGGCGGCGTTCCGGGGGCCACCCAGGCCCCGCCCGTGCGAGGCCGCGAGGCGAGCGTCGACCAGGCGCCGCCATCCAGATCGGCGGAAACCTGGACTTCCAGCAATGCCCCGTCATCGATGACCGGAGTGAAGCGGAATT